>JAAVBQ010000025.1:33316-34159 GCA_014803485.1 bacterium
CGGGTTTGTCAAAATNCATCTCGCTNTTGTGNGNGTCGTCTTCCACGGGAAGGGCGTGCCCCAGAATGTTGATTTTCTCGTCTTTGATGTATTTGTCGATGCCCTCGGCCACGCTACGGTTGATGACNTCCATCAAAATGGCCTTTCCNTACATTTGTTTTACCAAACNGGCGGGTACTTGACCGGGACGAAACCCGTTCATATTTACTTTCTTGCGGTAATTTTTCAATTCTTCCGCCACTTTCCCCTCATAGTCTTGGGGAACCAATTCCATCTTCAGATAAGCATGCAGTGCTCCGTTGTTTTCTCTTGTGATATTCATGGTATTGCTTGTTATTTACTTTTATGCGGTTCGGCCGCAAAGGTAGTTAAATTTCGTATATTTTCGTACCTTCGCGGGTTGGTTTGAACCTGTCTATGAAAAAACGAACGACACATATACCGTATCTCGCAGGGGCCCTGGCCGCGGCCTTTCTTGTTGNAGCCCCTTTGCAGGCGCAGGAAGAAGAGCCGCAGACCGCTTTCGTATTCTCGAACGGCGGCGGTTGGGAGCGCTTTCAGGGCGNGGCTTTCGGCGGTGGAATTTTTTCCGCCTCGTGGAACATAGGGGAACCCATCACCGAAGAATTCGGCACACGTCCCGGTTTCGACGCATCGAAGAAGCGTCTTACACAAGGTTTCGAACAGGGTGAAGGCTATATCGCCGACCCTATGGCGACNCCGACCCGCAANGAANNGNTGGANGCCGCCGGNATCAAGCTNNTTCTCNCNCCCAATCCCACGCAGGGCANGATGCNGGGCNGTTTNGANGGAACGGACAACCACCTTTATAGATTGGAATTA
>JAAVBQ010000026.1 GCA_014803485.1 bacterium
ACCAAGAAAGCCAATGAATTGGGTATCTATGATATGAGCGGAAACGTAATGGAATGGTGTTCAACTAGGGCAGAGTGGTACGACAGTTCCCCGGCTGTTAATCCAAAAGGACCGTCGAGTGGCACAAACCGAATGATACGCGGAGGGAGCTGGACCTCAAAAGATGTGGATTGTCGAGTGTCAAAGCGAATCGCCGACAACCCTGACGGAAAATTTTATAATACGGGCTTCCGTATTGTTCTTGAACCGTGATTTTGAATTGTGTATTTTCACTAAAAGGGGGCAGGGCGATTTCACCGCCCTGCCCCTTTTTTGCAAATTGCTATCTTCTTGCTATCTTTGTGCAACATTTGTGAACAAACGGGCAAAATTGATTAAAGATGATGCAAGCAGTTATGACGGTTCGTATAGAACCGGAAAAAAAGAAAAAGTTCGAAATGCTTTGTAAGGATTTCGGTATGAGTGCAAATACGGCATTTACTGTTTTCGTGAACAGTGTGATTCGCAACCAGAGTATTCCGTTTGCCATTTCTACAAAAGAAGAAGATACTGTGACGGTGCGCGGTATGCGGGCATTTGAGGCCTTGCGGAAAAACGCGAAGAAAAGCGGGGCAACGGGTATGAGTCTCAAGGATATCAACAAGGAAATTAAGGCTGCACGGGAGGGTAGATAGTGAAGATATTTGCCGTTATCGACACAAATGTTATTGTATCGGCCTTGCTTGCAAAGACTACCGATACACCGCCCGCTCAAGTCTTGATGCATTTGCTTAATGGGGATTTTGTACCCGTTTTTAGTGATGATATTCTTATTGAATATCTGCAAGTTCTAAAAAGAAAGCATAAGTATGTGTTTGAAGATGCGTATGTGGAAGAACTTGTTTGGGCAATAAAACAGCGCGGAATAGAAATGACTCCGACCGGAATACACGAGGGGGTTAAGGATGAGAAAGATTATGTCTTTTATGAAGTTGCGATAGCAAAAGAAGATACTTATCTTGTTACTGGCAATCTCAAACATTTTCCGCAGAACCCTATCGTGGTATCCCCGAAAGAGTTTTTGAAATTATTTTAATGAAAGTGAAATCTTTCAAAACATTACGATTGATATGATAACACTGCCGGGCATCGATCCAAAGATGATAGCCATCAATCTGACGGCGTTCGAACCGCTTCATCCGGGAGAGGTGTTGCGGGAAGAATTGGCGGAACGGGGCATTACGCAGACGCAGTTGGCCAAACGTATGGGTATCAGTGTTTCGCTATTGAATGAAATCATCAATGGCAAGCGCGACATATCGGCCGAATACGCTCTTTTATTGGAGGCCGCACTCGGTATCGATGCCGATTTCTGGCTCAATATGCAACGGTCTTATGATATTGAAATAGAAAGTGCAGGATGACATCTTTTCCGACAAAACGAATCGTAAAAATCTCGCTGATAAGTGCGGGGGGCTTCTTGGCGGCGGTTTTGTTGGCGGCGGGCATTGCGCTTTCGGTTGTCCTTTCTCCCCAACGGCTTACGCCCTTAGTCAATCGCATCGCTTCCGATAATCTCCAGGCCGAGGTACAGATTCGCAAGGTGGATGTAACTTTTTTCTCCACATTTCCCCATATGGGGCTTGAATTGAAAGACGGCATTGTGGTGTCGCACACCCTGCGGGATTCGGCCTTTCAAGCCGAAGACACGCTTTGCGCGTTTCATCGTTGTGTGGTCGGGCTCAATCTCAGAGCCTACACCCGTCACAAAAAACTCTCGTTCTTTACCGTAGCGTTGGATAGCGCGGATTGTCGCCTTTTTATGGGGGCAGATGGGCGGTCCAATTATCAGATTTTCGGCATCCAAGATACTTTTTCCGACGAATCGACGCCTATACGGCTACCCTCTGTCGAGGTGAAACGTTTTCGCATAGGTCATGTGGATGTGCGTTTTCAAGAGCAGCGTTCCGGAATGGAGCTACGGATAGGAAACTTGGCGGTGGCGGGCGAGGGGGAATGCGATACGGCGGGAATACAGGCGTCGGTGGATTTTGAGGTTTCGGATATCCAATTGACACAGAATCATCAAAGGATAATAAAGGGCATTCCCCTGCAAGGGAAAATCCAAACCGCCTATAATTATCGGGAACGGAAGGGTTCGGTGTTGAACTCCGGCATACGGGTCAAGCAATTGGAACTCGGAGTGCAGGGCGATTTCTTTATGGACACGACCGGGGTCTGTGTGGATATGAACGTGGATTTGCAGACGGTTTCCTTGCAGGAACTGTTGGATATGGTGCCGCCCAAGTATTTGCAGACACAGGGTGTGCGGGCCGACGGGCAGATGAATATGCACGGGCATCTGTACGGTTGTCTCGGAGAAGGGAAAACGCCCGAAATGGATTTGCGGCTGAACCTCGAAAACGGTAGGGCGCACTACGAAGGTATGCCGTATCCTATCGACACGCTTCTTCTCCGTCTGGATGCGCACCTCGCTCCTAATCAAAAAGCGCCTTCCTATATCCATATAGAAAATCTTTCTTTGGTGGCCAAAGATGTGGATGTAGTCGCGGCTTGCCGGGTAAATCATCTTTTTTCCGACCCGTCGGTGGATTTTAAATTCAGCACGAAGGTGGATTTGGCTACGGTTCCGGAGATTTTTCCGTTGCGGGATGGTTTGGCGATGGGTGGCGTGGTGGATGCCGATATGGACGGGAAATTTCGCCTTTCGTATATCAGGAACGCCAATTACGGCAAGATTCAGGCGCGTGGCAAATACGATATGGATGAAGTCTTTTTCAACGACACGCTTTCGGGCCTCTATTGGAATGCTGATGCGCAATGCCGCTTCAAGGGTGGCAAGTATTTGGGCGGGGTGGTCTTGTTGAACAAGTTGCATGGCAAGATGCCGTCTTTCCGTGCCTATGTGGATTCGTTGGAAGTGAAGGCGATAACGCAAAGAATTACGGAAAGAAGCGAGGATTCCATTGTTTCGATGGCCTGTGCGGTTCGATATGCCCGTCTTTATGCCGCACTCGGCGATAGTTTGCGGATGTTCAGCCGGGCTTCCACCGTTAAGGGAAAGGTGGTTCCCGAGCCGGGAAATCCTCGGAAACCGCTTGTTACCTTGGATTTTCAAACCGATTCATTGTTTATACGGAGGGGGGATTATAGGGCCCGTCTTACCAAGGCGGTCATTCATGCCCGTATGACCCGAAACACACCTACTTCGTGGTGGCCCACTATCGATGCCAATCTGCAACGAATGGCGGTTACCATGCCGCAATTGTCCGAACCGCTTCAAATCAGGCGTTTCAAGGGTGCTTTGGATGGCAAGGATTTGGAAATAGAAAAGGCGCGTTTCCGTTTGGGTGAGTCGCGTCTTACGATAAGTGGAAAAATATGGGATTTGCAGGGCATAGTGCATCGTCAGGGGCGCATCAGGGCCGATTTACAGGTTAAGTCGCGTATGATAGATTGCAATCAATTGCTCAATATCCTTATGCAGCCGGTCGACACGGCACAACTCGAAGCGAAGGCGGGCGTCGGTTTAACCGACAGGAGTGCGGACAACGATGAGGCGGGAGATGATTATGTGGCCGACAGTCTGCGGCAGATCACTCTTTTTATGGTGCCCGATAATCTGGATTTACGGGTGGATGTAAATGCCAACAAGGTGTATTACGACCGTACGGTTTTCGACAGTATACATGGAAAAATCCGGGTTCGCAACAAGGCCGTTAATTTGCGGGAATTTCATATGCAGGCTTGGGGCGCCGACATGACGATGAATTTGGTGTATGCCAGCCGTAACCATCAGCGTGCCGATATAGGGGCCGATGTGTCGTTCGACGGTATCCGTGTGGATTCGTTGGTGCGGAGTTTTTCGGTGTTGGATTCCACTTTGCCGATGTTGCGTTCGTTTGAGGGTAATGTGGATCTACAGGCCACCGCTTCCGCGCAATTGGATTCGAGTGTCAATATACTGCTTCCATCTCTTACGGCGGCCATGCACCTGCATGGCGATTCTTTGGTGTTGCTTGACGGCGAAACCTTTACACGGATTTCGAAAGCCTTGATGTTTAAAAACAAGAAGCGCAATTTGATAGATAGCGTTTCTGTTGTCGTTGCGGTGCAAGACGGTAAGATTACGATATATCCGTTTGTGATAGAAATCGACAAATACAAAGTGGCGGTAGGAGGGTGGCAGGATATGGATATGAACTATCGCTATCATATCTCTTTGCTCGAAGCTCCGGTGTTGAAGGGCTTGACAAGGGGCGGAATCACCATGAACGGCAATTTCAATGATGAGAAACTTCCTCGGCCGAAATTGGGGCATCCTTTGTATAAGGATGCGGCTACACCGGCCTTTGTGCGGCAGATTGATGAATCCCGTCTGGAACTGGGCAAGCAGATTATGTTGCAGTTTGAGGGGTGGATGAACCGCGAACGCCGGCGTCTGCATGAGGTGAATTTCCCCAAAATGGAAATTTCGGTCGACAGCGCGGGATAAACCGTATCTTTGCGCCTATGGAGCAGGATTTTCACATAGTTGCGCCCAAGCGGTATTACCGTATCGCCATAGGCGTTTTCTTTTTCTTGCAGGGATTTACGTTTGCCAGCTGGGCGGCGCGGATTCCCGATTTCAAAGCGTTTTTTGCTTTGAGCGAGGGGCAGTTGGGTACCTTGCTGTGGGCTTTTCCGCTGGGGCAGTTGCTGTGTGTGCCTTTGGCGGGCTATCTGGTGGAGCGCTTCACCAGCCGCCGTATGTTGCTCTGCGCCGCTTGCCTCTATCCTTTCACGCTTGCGCTGTTGGGCTTCATTCCTTTTATCCTATCCTCCACAGGAAATTCCCATGACGGGGTATGGATTTTCGCCGCCGTGCTTTTCTTTTTGGGCATCGTGGCCAACCTGCACAACCTGTCGGTCAACACGCAGGCGGTGGGGGTGGAGAAAATGTACGGACGCAGCATCATGGCAACCTTTCACGGGCTTTGGAGCCTGGCGGGTTTCGTGGCCGGCATGGTGGGTTCGCTCATGGCGGCGCACCATATCGTGCCGTTCTATCACTATCTCGGCATCTTCGCTTTCGGGCTTCTCGTGGTGATTTTCCTGCACCGCTATACCTTACGGCAGGACGAGGCCCGCACGGAGCAGCAGGAAAAGCCTACTTTCAACATTTTCAAGGGTATGGATGCCTTTGTCTATCTTATGGGTTTCATTGCTTTGGGCAGTATGCTCTGCGAGGGGGTGATGTATGATTGGAGCGCGGTCTACTACAAGGAATATCTCTTTTTCGACGACACCCGTATCCGTTTCGGTTACACCGCCTGTATGCTCGCTATGGCAAGTTGCCGCTTTCTGGCCGATTTCATCGTAAATCGTTTCGGGGCGGTGACGGTGGTGCGTCTGAGCGGCATTCTCACGGCCTTGGGTTTTCTGTTGATGGTGCTGTGCCACAGTCTTGTGTGGGTGACGGTGGGCGCGGCCCTGGTGGGGGCGGGCGTATCGTCGGTGGTGCCGGTGTGTTACGGGGCCATCGGGCGTCATCCGGGTGTGGTTCCGGGCCGCGCCATCAACGCCGTTTCCACCATCGGTTTCACGGGTTTCGCCGTCAGCCCTCCTCTCATCGGCTATCTGGCCGAATGGATAGGCTTGCGCTGGGTCTTTGTCTGTGTGGCCGTTCTCGCGGTTCTCATCGCTTCCCTTGCAGGACGATTGAAAGAGGAGTAGGGGAATTTTTTACCCTGATTATTCAGCGTAGTATCTTTTGTATGCGTCTTGGTGCATTTTACGGAATTGCTCCACATTTTCGGGTTTCAACGGGCGTTTTTCGGTGTCTTGCCGTATCCAATATTCTTCTCCCAGGGCTATCAGTTCGGGGCTTGGCTTTATTTTCATCACATAGATCTTATAGCCGCTTTCCTCTATCCATTCACAGTCGGTGCAGCATTGATTGGCTATCTGTCCCATATCTTCGTTTATCATGCTGTGAATGAGGCGTCCGAAACCGTCTTCATCTGTTTTGAGATACTTTAGGTCATGTTCCACGCCATAAGCACCTCCGTCTTTATTTACGCCGATATAAAGTGTTCCACCCCTATCGCTGTTGAGAAAGCCGCAAATGGTTTGCATGATAACCGCCCTTTGTCGCTGGGGATAGGGTTGCATATGGTTGTTGGCAGGATAAATGATAGACGATTTGAATTCCATCTCTTGGGTCTCTATGCCGAAATCGCGCATCGTGGAGGTATGGACGGTAATTTCCAATTCGCGGTTAATGCGGTCGTGTAGCTGACGGCTGACATTGGAAATTTCGAATCGGTCGGTAAGCAGAATGGCTATGCCCAGGTCTGCGGCGGCGCGGATTTTTGGATTTGCGGTCTGCTTTCGGATTTCAAAAAGCGTGTCCACGTGGTCTTTGTGCTTTAGGGCATCAAGAATTTTGAACTTGGTGATGGTTTCGTTAACAAGATAGTCGGTTGTTATGAGATCTTCACCCATAGTATCGATAAGGTGAGCCAGTTTATTTTCATCTACATATCCGTTCTGTTCGTATTCCTCAAGCGCGAATATCAAGGATTTTCTCTTTTCGTAGTAGGCATCTGTTTGGGTGTCGTTCAACATTTTCGCCAATAACTGAGCCACGGATAAAAGGCTATAGGCCTCTGTTTTCTTTTCTTTGAGCGAAGAAAGGCGGTCCAGAATGCCTATAACTTCTTTCATGGAAACAGTGGAAATAGGGTCTTCCAGAATTTGTTCTTCGTCAGGTTCTATATTTTCCGCCAAGGGTGTGCCCAATGCCCGTAACAAATTTTTATAGGCATACCCGACAGAGAATGTTTCGCTGTTATGGCTGTCAAAGTCGCAACATAACTGCCCATAGCGATTGAAAGAGGTAAGGACAGCATTAACCACGTCATCTTTTTGCAGGGTATGATCGGGGCTGGTTACCTGACAAGAGGCTCCGTCTTCAGAGACGCAAACATAATAACCATAATCTGATTGGGAGCGTACATTGCATTTGATGATGCTTCCTTCGGTGTATTTATCAGCGAAATATGCGTTGATGACAGGAAGCATGGAAAAAAGCATATATCCGTCGTCATCGGCATCTTCGGTTACCACAACTTCAAAAAGCAGCGGATTTCCGGCTTCATCCCAAAAAAATCTGGCGTTACCTTCTTGGTTGGGCCGTATATATTTGACAATTTGATTTAAATCGAGCCAACCTTTGCCTTCCACTATATCATCCACAATCTCNCACTCCAAAGATTGGNATNCTTGATCATCATTTATCACTTTTACCCACACGGTATCCCCAACAGAGGGAGTTTGTTTTATTTTGGAGAGGGCGATGTGAGGTTTTGTCAAAAGGGCTTCCGTGATAGCCTCCCAATAGTGCACCAAATCCTTGACTTTTTCTTTAGCCTTTGATTTAACGGTATTGTTGGCGCGAAGTTCAAATCCTCGCCAATCCACCAAACCATTGAGGTCGATAGTGGCGGTACCNCCCAATGCGGGTTGCAGCACNAGGTTTTTTCCATCCACGATAAATTCAAGGTCGTTGCCGTAATAAACNTGACGTTGTATGTCGAAAGTGCTGAGNGGNTTGGGGGATTTTTTCTTGTAACTGTAGCGGAAATACAGGGATACAGGGTCATTTACATCNCTCCATGTATATTCGAGGTCTTCGTTATATTGGCCAAAAAGGCGGTGAAAGGCNTCGTTGAGAATGGCTTCGGACGATGTATTGTTTACGTAGGCCAACAAACGGTAGTAGGTGGCTTGGTTGAGGCGGCGGTCGATGTCATCCTCTCCGGTGGAAAGGAGTTGTTGAATGGCGATGGCCGTTATCATCTTGTAGATAATATCGGTGCCTGTCCGCTGAACGGCGCGTTCGCGATATTCGGATATGAAAAGTTCCAACATATCCACAAAGGCTTTGCGGAAGGGTTCGGCTTTCCAGTGTTCTTGATTTCCTCCGCTGATGATGGCGAAGATTCTTTCCATCATTTCATTCATGAGATCTTCGTTGAGGTTGAAGAGACACATGATGATGCGGAATTTGCGTTCGGGCTGGTAAAGGTTTTCGGACTCCTGTAAGTTTTTTAATTGATGTTCGATGTATTCTCGGCTTTCGTTGGAGTCCATAATGCGGTAGGCCTCCTTGTAATCATCGGCGTGTTGGGCTATGGCGGAGATTTTGGATATCCATGTCTTGCGATCCTCGGAACTCATCTGCCGCAGTATGTTCGATTCTTCGAGTACATAGATGCAGAGTTTCTGAAACAGGTCTATGTACAAGNAAGGGTTGACTTCTTTTTCTCCATTGCCCAACAAGATTTCATCCAGGCGTACAATGATTTCAAAAAGCCACATACTGTTTTTTTCGTTGTATAAAGTCTGAACGTGGCTAAAGGATTTTAGACGAAAGAGTTCTTGAAGGTTCGCTATCGTTTCTTCATCAAAATTCAACGCGGTGCGCAGAGTCTCCTTATCATGAAAGGGCAAGAGGAGATTGTCTTCTGTCTTCTCTACCCACGACATCATTACACGGTTTAGTTCTATGGATTCCACCCTTGCCCTTACCTGTTGTCCTAAACGGAGTTTTATTGTNTTGGGCGCGGTCATGAGAAATATAAGACCGTTAGGTTCTTCCACTCTGTAATACCTGATATCTTCTTGTTTTATCTTTACGGTATATGTTTCGCCGACTTTGTAGAGGCTGTTTATAATAATGGCAAAATCCTGTGTGATTCTTATGGAGTCTCCGTCTTCTTTAATGATGCAGTCTAACTCTTCGGGCTTTATATTTTGCTCTATTTGAAAGGGGAGAAGAGGAATCCGGTATTCCTCCATATTATACTTTACTGTGTAATAGGAGCGTGCATTGTCTCGGTAAACGCCGGTGACTTTCAGGACGGTTTTTTGTGGGGTCATGTTCTTAATAGGNTAATGTTATGACATAGATATAAAATGCTCGGCTTTAAGCCGAGCATTTTATTTATCGGGGTTGTGGAGCATATGGGACTCGAACCCACTACCTTTTGATTGCGAACCAAACGCTCTACCAGATGAGCTAATGCCCCGTTTGAGAGAGGAAAANANAAGCCGNGGCTTATTTTTCCGACAATAGGGGTATCACCGCGAAGCGGTAAAGCCCCAACGCCACAAAGTTACGACTTTTGCGAAAAAAGCAAAACCTTTCGTCTGGGAAAATTCGAAATTATCCCCTATNTTTGTATTAAGAAGACAAGGAAACTTATGCCTACGTTATANGAACAATTGGCGCAGGATGTACGCTTTCAGGAAGGTATGAAAGGGTGCATGAATTGCGGAACCTGCACGGCCATCTGCCCGGCCGCCGAGTTCTACGACTACGACCCGCGCAAAGTCTTGGATTTGGTTCAACAGAAGAAAGAAGCGGA
>JAAVBQ010000027.1 GCA_014803485.1 bacterium
AACGGCTTCACCACCAAACGCGATTTTTCCGATTACGCGCCCGCGCCTATCCCGCATCTGGGCAACGGAATTTCCGTAAAGCTGGAACAGGCCGTTTACACGGGAGGTGCCATCAAGAACGCCATCGACATGGCAGGCCTGCAAAGCACTGCCGCCCGTTACGCCACCGATTTCCAACGCGACAACATCCGTTTCCGTCTGGCCGGATTTTATCTAGACCTCTACAAATACACCAACCTTAGGCAAGTGGTGCGGAACAACATCGACCAAGCCCGAAAGGTGCTCGACGAAATGAACGCGCGCTACGAACAGGGAACGGCCTTGCAGAACGAAATCACGCGCTACGANCTGTTGGTTTCCAANCTNGAACTGCAACTCACGCGGATAGAGAACACCCTCGCTATCCTCAACCAAAATCTGGTGGTTACCGCAGGCCTGCCCGAAGGCACGGTGGTAGTGCCCGACTCCGCCATTTTTACGGAAGCCCTGCCCGANAACGGCGCGGCATGGTGGCAGACCGAAGCCGAACAGAACGCCCCNGCCCTGCAACTNGCCCAAACGGGCGTGGATATNAGCCGCAAAGCCGAATCGCTCGTAAAGTCGGAACGGCTGCCGCAGATAGGCGTTCAGGCCGCATGGATACTCGACGGGCCTATNCTCGTGGAGGTTCCGCCCATAGACCGCAACCTCAGCTATTGGTATGTNGGGCTCGGCATCCACTATAATTTCTCCTCGCTCTACAAAAGCAACAAGAAACTNGCCGCNAGCCGCCTTTCCACGCAGGAAGCCGTNCAGCGGTTAGACGTGGAGCGAGAAAACATCGCCCTGGCGGTTCATGCCGACTACATCCGCTACATGGAAGCCTTCCAAGCCTTGAACACNCAACAGAAAAGCGTGGAACTNGCCGAACGGAACTACCGCACCACCGCCACCCGCTATGCGGCCGACATGGCCTTGATAACCGATATGCTCGATGCCGCCAACGCCCGGCTGGACGCCGAACAACAGCTTGTCAACGCCCGCATCGATATCATATATTATTATTACAAACTTTTATTTACAACCGGAAAGATATGAGACACCGCAGCAAAAAAATACTGTCCTACACNCTTATCTNCATCGTAGCGGTCATTGCCGCCGTATGGATAGCAGGAAAATTCATCCACCTCGGACGCGTGGAATTTACCGACAACGCGCAGGTATGCCGGCAAATCGTGCCGGTCATCAGCCGCGTGCAGGGNTATATCAAGGAAATCCGTTTCAACGAATATCAGGCCGTAAGGAAAGGCGACACGCTGGTTATCATCGACGACGCGGACATGCGGCTCCGCGTGGCGCAGGCCAATGCCGACTACCGCAATGCGGTGGCGGGGCACAGTGCCGCCGGAGAACAGGTAAACGTGGCTTCCGCCAATGTGGAAGTGAGCGAAGCCGCCGTGGCCGAAGCCAANGTGCTCATGGAAAACGCCGCCACCGAACTGGCGCGTTACGAAAAACTTTGGGAACAGCAGGCGGTGACCAAACAACAGTACGATGCCGCCAAAACCGATTACGAAGCNAAGAAAGCCCGCTACCGAATCTGNCAACGGCAACACGCCACCTCTTCTTCGGCNGTGTCCGCCTCGCGCGAGCGTGTGGCGCAGAACGAAGCCNGTGTGGAATTAGCCAAAGCCCTGCTGGAAACGGCGCAACTCAACCTTTCCTATACGGTGATTCTGGCACCCTGCAACGGATTCGCCTCCCGCAAGGAAATACAGACCGGGCAATTGGTNCAACCCGGGCANACCTTGCTCGATGTGGTGGATGCCGATGAAATCTGGGTGACGGCCAACTACAAGGAAACCCAACTGCGCCATATCGCCCAGGGCGCGGAAGTGCGCATCAAGGTGGATGCCGTTCCCCACACGGTCTTCAAAGGTCAGGTGGTGTCGCTCTCCACGGCCACGGGCGCAAGNCTTTCGCTCCTGCCGCAAGACAACTCGGCGGGCAACTTCGTCAAGGTGCGCCAACGCGTTCCGGTGCGCATCGAATTCTCTCCCGAAAACGAGGCNTGCGACATGGCGCGTCTCCGTGCCGGNATGAATGTGGAATGTGAAGTGAAATACTGATATGGCAGACTGGCACGCGCCGCAAGGCCCNTTCGACATTCCCGACGTTCCCAACTANATNCCGCGCCGGCTNAANCCCTGGCTGTTCATCTTCTTTGTGCTGATTGTGCAGTTCTCCGGGGGCATCTATCTGGCGGCGGTCTCCGATATGACGGGCTCCACCGCGCTGATGCAGGAAGACATCCTGATGGCNGGCTANGCCTCCTTGGTGGGCATGGCGATTAACTTCTGCGTGATGTTCCGCATCAAGTTCNGGTTCTCCAACCGCACCNNCCTGCTCGTATGCGGGGCGGTGTTGNTGGCCGCGACCCTTATCTGCGCNCACACCTCCTCCGTTCCCGTGCTGGTGCTCACCTGCTTCATCGCCGGATTCTTCCGCATGCAAGCCACGCTGGCCTGCAACTCTACGATTCAGCTGTGGCTCACNCCAACGCGCGACATGGCGGTATTCTTCTGCTACGTGTATTTAGTGGTGGACAGCGTGATACAACTCAGCGGCATCGCCACCGTCTATACCGCCTTTTTCATGCAATGGGAATACATGCACTACCTCATGGCCGGTCTGCTGTTGTTGATGATGTTGATGGTGTTCCTTTTCGTGAAGCCTCACCGGGGGATGCCGCAGATACCGCTNTTAGGCATCGACTGGCTCGGNGCGGGGCTTTGGAGCGTATTCATGCTNTGCTTCACCTTTGTCTGNGTTTACGGCAATTTCTACGACTGGTGGGAATCCGAAGAAATCATCGGGGCAACGATATTGGGCNTNGTCTGCCTNGNGCTCAACCTGTGGCGCGCCACCTTCCTGCACCATCCCTACATCACGTTTCAGGCCATGACCAACCGTAACGTGATACGCGCCACGCTCGTCTATCTCGTATTCTTTACGCTCATGGCCACCGAACACGTCTTTGAACACACCTATGCCTTTGCNATTCTNGGCTTTGACGAAACGAACGCGATAGACNTGAANCTGTATGCCTTTATCGGCATCCTTGCCGGCTGCGGATTCTGCTANGCCACCTTTGCCCTGCGCAAGTGGCGCTACAAGACCATGACCGCCATCGGCTTCGCCTTCGCCGCCGTTTACTTGGCCTGGTTNTATTTTAGTCTCGATTACGGCGTGGAAAAGGAAAGTTTGTTCTTTCCGCTCTTTATCCGGGGTTTCGGCTCGGTGGTGATCTCGATTGTTTTCCTGACTTCGATTGTNCAGAGCGGACTGCATTTCTTCGTNTTTCCGCAGGCGCTNACCATCAACGGCTTTACGGGCGCNGTGATGGGTGCCACGCTCGGCCCTGCCTTGATAGGCGAATGGCTGCGGCACACGCTCGCCAAGAACGCTTCCCTCTTAGGTTCGGCCATCACCTCCACCCAGCCCGAANCAGCGCATCTTCCCCTCGGAAACCTCTACGGCATGGTNCAACAGCAAGCCCTGGCGGTATCGCTCAAGGAAATCTACGGCTGGCTGCTGATTGCCGCCATCGGCGCGTTGGTTATCGTCCTGACAAGCTACGCCCNCGTGCGCCCCTTCGCCATCTTCCCCAAATGGAAAAACCTCCGCAAGATATTNCGCNGNGAGGCGAAGTTTGTGTAGNTAGGAANTTTGTTGTANATTTGTNAACNACNAACAAACAGAGNAAAGAATCATGGCAAGACCAATAGCNGAGACTCCGGTNTTAACNGGNCAGGACGCTGTTCGCTTTGAGAAACTCAGAGAAGAAGTCGAGAATCTCAGCAAGGAACAGCGNGCANANAACTCNNGAAAGCTCCANGAGGCGGTAAANAANGCCAAGCAATACATTTCCATTTGTATATAAAATGAATCTTGTACGACTGACTTCTAAAACCGAACTCATAGGGTTTGACTGCGGCGACAACGATTTAAACGAATTTCTGTTTGAGGATGCCAAAGGGTTTCTCGACAAACGCATTGCATCAACTTTTATTCTTGAAGATAAAGGCAACATTGTCGCGTATTTTTGTTTATTAAATGATAAAATCAGCCGACAAGACGTTACNAATNGTCAATGGAAGAAGATAAAGGGCGGTTTTCCNGAAAGAAAACAATTCAGCAGCTATCCTGCGATAAAAATCGGAAGATTTGCCGTTTCATCAGAATACAAAGGACGTAATATCGGTACAGACTTGATGAATCTTCTCAAAGGAATGCTTAACGAGAATCCCAATTACTCAGCATTCCGATATCTGACTGTTGATGCNTATCTTTCCGCTATAGACTTCTATCGAAAAAACAATTTTAAAATACTCTCCGAAAAGATAGAGAACGACCACACACGTCTGATGTTTTTCGACATGCTGGAACTAGAATAGTCGCCAACATTAATTACATTTTTGCAACTATCTCTATTTATTCCATTCTTTCTGCATGGCCTACTCTTTTTTCGATGCGCGTTGGCGATGCTTGAGACTGAGGTCCTGCAAGGTACGGCCGAGGGCATCTTCCTTGGCTATCAACATCAAATCATCCTCCAATTGCAAGGCATAAAGCACCCGGGCATAAATGCCGACAGCAACAGTGGGAGAACCTTTTTCAATACGGTTAACCGTAAGCGGTGAACATGTGGCCCGTTCCGCCACCTGCGCTATCGAGAGGTTTCGGCGCAACCGGGCAAGCTTAATCCGCTCTCCCATCTGAGCCATATTTTCTTCCAATCTACGGGGCAACTTTGTCCCCATTGTGTTCTTTGCCATCGCCTTGTCAATACATCTTTCTGTATGGCAAATATAGCAAAAATATTTATTATATGATAGGTTGATATAAAAGAATAAACTTGTTGGGTTATACTATTACCTACGTTGTGTCACTTGTGTAAGCACATTTTGCCCCGATAAATAGTTATCTTATTTTTGCATTCGTAAATAAATAAACTATGATGCATATTGAATTTATCTCTGATAGCGAGAATTTATGTGAGCAATTCACTAAATTATGCGAACAATACGAGTGTTTTGAATGGGCGGTAGCTTGGGCTTCAGATCCGGAGCAGGATGAATTCAGCATAGGTGGTACACTACTCCAATATAGAAAAAAGATTAAACGATTGGTGGTAGGTTGTCACTTTTACCAAACTTCGCCAGAGTTTATTAAGATTTTTATAAACTCGAAGCAAGTTAAGTTCCTTACTCAAACTGATGGCACTTTCCATCCTAAGGTTTATCTTTTTTATAATAGGGATGGTAAGTGGGCTGCTATTGTGGGGAGTTCCAACTTTACTTGTGCAGGTTTTACAAAAAATAGCGAGGCCAATATTCTTTTGACCGAGAATAAAGATAATCATGTCAGAGATGCTATTTCGTCTTATATTTCAAAACAATGGAAAAATGCAGACTCCTTTAATGAAAAAGATCTGAAGAAATATAAGGAAGCTTATATGAAAAAGAAATCTCTGCGAGACAAGTTGGAAAGTAGAGATTCGAGATTTTTTATTAAGCAAAATCGAATTCACTCGAACCATTCCACAGCGAAAAAAGAGGACTCAAACAGGACACATTTGGTAATTGAAAAAATAAAGGACACCTCTTGGGATAAATATGAGAAAGAACTGCAGGAGGACAAGAAGCGGTTTGAAAGTGGAATTAAGCAATTGAAAGAGGCGCATCGCCTTTTTTCCAAAGGTTCTTTCAATAAGTTGACAGATGACGAACGCAAATGCCTTGCAGGTACAATAGGAGAAAACACAAAGGAAGCTATTAAAGAAATTGACGAGATAGATTGGTGGATGTTCGGCACAATCAAACAAGGTGCTCTAAAAACGCATATCATCAACAACAATAAGAAGATAAACGATGCCTTAGAAGCCATTCCCCTCAAAGGGAATATCACTAAAACGATGTATCTAAAATACTTGAATAAGCTACGTTCCATAGATGGTTTAAAAGTAGGGCCAGCTGTTTGCTCTCGGCTTTTGGCGATGAAACGCCCTGATTTCTTTGTATCGCTTAACAAGCAGTCCAAGCCCGTTATCAGTGAGATGTATGGAATTCCCAAGTCAAGACTCACGGCTGATACGTACTGGGATTTGATTATGGAAATTCATAAAGATGATTGGTATCTGCATCCTAAAAACACGGAAGCAAAGCCCTATAGAATGGCTTTAATGGATTGCTTGATTAGAGAATGGAAGTAATGAGCATGGACGTTTTTCTCCTGTTAGGAATTTTGATACTGCTATTTGTAGCAGCGGTATTTAGGTTCGGCCGCAAGAAACGTAGAAGTCCTATGCCTAAACAATGGCATTGGGCTACGACAGACAACGCAGAAAAGGGCATTGCAGGAGAGAAGGCCGTGTCTGAAATTTTGAGTCGTCTCCCTCAATATGAGTATAGAGTATTCAATAACGTGCTACTCAACAATCCCTTGGGCGGAACCACTCAGATAGACCACATTGTTGTGTCGCGGTTTGGGGTAATAGAAAGAGCACAACTTGTAACAAATACAAAGAGCAAAACCTTTTTCATAACAACATAATTTAACATCATGCAAAGATACATTTTATTAATATATAAAATGTGGCTATTTTTTTGGAATGCAGCCACCAAAACTTTACGAGTCCGCTACTTTCCCCTCCTCCACGGGCGGGCGGCATCCAGCCAGCCTTTTTCCTGCCAATAGCGCCAATCGAGCGTTTCGGGAATGCTGCGGTGCAGGCGCTTCTGCAACCAACGGCTGAACAGGAAGCGAAGTTTGACTATCAGACGGGTACGGGCAGGACGGGTATAGTCTTTTTTGGCATAGGCTCGAGACAGCTTCGCAACGCCGGCAAGTAATTTCTTCCGCCGCTGTTCCGAAAGGCGTTCCCATACAATATCCCCGTATAGCGTGCCGCTGAACACACCTATTTCGGAGATGCCCCACCAAGACAGGCTGTGTTTGATGTCCTTGGCGGTGGTGCGTGAACCGCCGCCCAAGCATTGCGTAATAATAACGGCGCGTTTCCCGAACATTTCCGCGGCCGGGCGGTGCGAAATCCAACGGTAGCCGAAGTGATCCAATAGAGCCTTCATCGCTCCCGTCACATGCTTGACATAGGTTGGAGAAGTCATCACGATTAAATCCGATTCCAAAAGAGACTTCTCGATAGTCTCCACATAGGCATGGTCCTTGCAGGTGGCTTCACCCTTCGCGAAACAGCTTGTGCAGCCCTGACAGAAAGCCGGGCAATCCTTGGGTAACTCATATTCCGTTATCTCGGCAAAAGCCCTGAACGGCTCCAAAAACGCTTCCTTCAGCCGATAGGTAACGCCCCTCTTCTCCGTTCCGTTTATCACCACGATTTTCATATACATTCCATTTATTTTTCCATGCTCACAACACCAAACGGAAGGCCTTGCTCGGCGACACTCCCGTTTCCATGTGTTGAAATTACTTCCCGATGCAGAAGCGGGAGAAGACGGCGCCAAGAACATCGTCGGAGAGGATTTTGCCGGTGATGAGGCCCAGATGATCGATAGCGGCGTGAATGTCGATGGAGAGAAGGTCGCCGGGGCGGCCGCTTTCCATACCCTCGGCGATACGTGCCAAATCTTCTTTCACCAAGCCCAAAGCCTCGTAGTGGCGGAGATTGTTGAGAACCGCCGTCTGCCCGTCGGGAAGAGCGGGAATCGTAGATTTCAAGGCTTCTTGTAAAAACTCCAGCCCCGCACCTGTTTTGGCGCTGAGATAGATGATGTCGTTTTCGCGATGCGGTTCACAACCCGTTTCATCGGCTTTGTTGGCCACCCAAAACACCACCGGCTGCCGGGATTTTTCAAGGCCTACGGAAACCCTTTCCCTCCACGCATCCACCTCTTTCCTCGCTTCGGACAAAGGCATGGACGCGCTGTCGAATACATAAAGCCACACCCGCGCCGCCTGCATCTTCTGCAAGGTACGTTCCACACCCATACGCTCCACCTTGTCGTCGCTCTGACGCAAGCCCGCCGTGTCGATAAGACGGAACTTGGCGCCGCCTAAATTCCACACCTCCTCCACGGTATCGCGTGTGGTGCCCGGAATATCGCTCACCAAAGCTCTTTCTTCGTGCAACAGCGCGTTTATCAAAGTGCTTTTCCCCGCATTGGGTTTGCCCACAATCACAACGGGGATGCCCTCTTTCAACGCATTTCCCGCCTGAAAGGAGGCACGCAGGGCCTCCACTTTCGCATCGATTTCGGCAAGCAATTCCCACAAACGGCTTCGGTCGGCAAACTCCACGTCTTCCTCGCTGAAATCCAATTCCAACTCCACCAAAGCCACAAAATCGAGCAATTTTTGCCGCAAGGCCTCTATTTCCGAGGAAAAACCGCCCCGCAGCTGGGCAATCGCCATATCGTGCGCGGCCTTGCTTTCGCCGGCAATCAAATCGGCCACGGCCTCGGCCTGGCTCAAATCCATCTTGCCGTTCAGGAAAGCCCGTTGGGTGAACTCGCCCGCCGTAGCCATCCGCACGCCCTGTTTCACGAGGGCGCGCAACAAACGTTCCACGATATAGGAGGAAGCATGAACCGAAAGTTCCATCACCTCCTCGCCCGTATAGGAACGGGGCGCGGCGAAATAACTCACCACGCCCTCGTCGATAATGCCTTCCTCGTCGCGGAATACAGCCAGTTTGAGCGTATGCGAAGTCATTTTCGCCACGCCCGCTCCGGCAAGGGCCGCGACCGCTTGCGCGGCGCGGCCCCCGCTCACCCGCACCACCGCCAGGCCCGCTTGACCCTGCGCGGTGGCCGGCGCACAGATTGTATCCTGCGAAAGATCTTTCATAAAAGCCTACCGGTATTTTTCCTTTTGCTTGTCTATCTGACGCTTGATGGCATCCACACATTCATCCACCGCCTCTTCGAAAGTATCGCATTGCTTGGAGGCGAAAAGGTCGTAGCCGGCAATCACCAGGCGCACATCGGCCACCTTGTTGTGAATGTCGTGCTCCTTGTCCACCTTCAGGGTTACTTCCGCTTTCATGGCCTGCGGATAAAGGGTTTCGAGCTTCTTCATCTTCTTGTCGACAAACTCCGACAACGCTTCGGTGGGTTTGAATTTCACCGCATTCAATGCTACTTCCATAGTTCTTTGTTTTTAGTTCGTGATGATTGTCGATTTTCGCCAATCGGAAACAGCTTACAAGATACGAAAATTTCCGCAGAAACCGACGCAGAACCGATATATAAAAAAAGAGCCAAGCTTTCACTTGACTCTTTGGTCGGGATGACAGGATTTGAACCTGCGACAACACGCCCCCCAGACGTGTACTCTACCAAGCTGAGCTACATCCCGTTTTCTTAAGGGACTGCAAAGGTACGTTTTTTTTGATTTCAAACAAATTTTTGTCAAAAAGTTTACATCACCTTTTGCATATCCTCTGTCAACACCGCCAAGCGGCTGATGCCTCCTTTCACTTTTTCATTCAGTTTCACACAAATCCGAGTGCCGATAGGAAAGAATAAATCCACGCGGGAACCGAATTTGATGAAACCGAGTTCGCTCATCGCATTTACCTCGGAACCTTCCTGCACGTAGGAAACGATACGGCGCGCCACCGCGCCCGCTATCTGCCGCACCAAAACATCAATCCCCGCATCGGTCCGCACCACCACGGTATTGTGTTCGTTCAAGTGGGATGATTTTTCGTGCCAGGCCACCAGAAAACGGCCGGGATGATATTTGCAATACATCACTCGGCCCGAAACGGGATAACGGTTCACATGCACGTTTGCAGGCGACATGAATATCGACACTTTGGTGCGCACCCCGCCGAAATACTCCGTTTCCTCCACATCGGCTATATCCACCACCGTGCCGTCGGCCGGTGAAAAAACCACACCGGCGGCCTCCTCGGGAAAGTTCCGCCGTGGTATCCGGAAAAACGACAGAACCGCCAGCCAAAACAAGAAGCCGGCTCCCGAAAGGGCCCAAAAAATCCAGTTTCCCGTAAAAAGGGCCAACAGAACTATCAGAATCCAAAATACTCCCATCCATACGATGCTGGATATTCCTTCCTTATGTATTGAATAGCGCATCCTCATTATCCCATTATCATTAAAAACAACTGCCACCATGCCACCACCACGGGCGCGGCGATGAACACACTATCGTACCGGTCCAGAAAACCACCGTGTCCGGGAAGAAGATGTCCCGAATCCTTCACACCCTCTTCACGTTTCAGTTTCGACTCCCACAAATCGCCGAGAATCGCCGCTATCGGAGTTATGGCGGAAACCGAAATCCACAGTATCGGATTTACATGCGGCAACATGAACATACCCCACAGAATGCCGCCCGTCATGGCACAAAGCACCCCGCCTACAGCTCCTTCCCATGTCTTGGAAGGGGAAAGCCTTTCGCAGAGTTTGTGACGTCCCCACGCGGAACCGATCAGATAGGCGAACACATCGTTCATCCAAACCAAGAGAAAGAAGCCCATCAGCACATGGCCTCCGTCTGCATGGAAAGGGGCGGCTAAAAAATTGAGCAGGGCCAACGAACCGCCCACATAGAGGCTGCCACCCAAAATCAGCGATACGGAACGACGGTTTATATCCTCTTTTTCCTTGAAGAGTGAACATATCACCATGCCGACAAGAGCCAATATCCACATCAAGCCCGGAAACATGGCCGTACCGCCATCCACACACCCTATCCGTGCATAGAGCAAGGTCATTGTGGCGGCATACAGCAGATTGGACGACACGAACAATCCCCACCTCATCGTTTTCCTTTCCTGCGTACGCCACATCAATCCACTCCACTCATACAGGCTGAAATTCATGATGATGCCCAAGAGGATAAGCACATAGATGCCGCCCGCGTAAATGGCCGCAACCGTTATTCCGACCAACAAAAGTCCGGTAAGCGATCTTTTGAGCATAGGGTTTCAGAGATTATCGATAAGGATTAAAAACACATTCCTCGGTCCGCACCCCGTCATGGATTCGCCGTCTATGTCGAAGAAACAGGGCATTCCCGTCCAGCGCGAAATCATCGAAGGCATCTTTTCCTTTCCCTCTTTCATCAAGCGCACCGCCGTCCTGAAATCGGGCATCACCTGCTCCACCGAAGCCACAAACACCACATCGTCGGCCTGCGCCATAGCGCGACGGCCCGCCGAAGCGTTGTTCCACACCACGCTGCCGTCCTGGGCTATCAGATAGCGGCATCCGCAAAACACCACACTCTTCACCACCGCATCCACAGCCTTGCCACCATAGGCTACTTCCGCCAAATCGAGTAAGTCGGCCACGTCGGGGTCCTTGCAGAAGATTTTGCCTTCCCATTGGCGCACTTTCACCAATTCCGAAAAAGTCTCCACCGCTTCGCGTGCATTCTCGCAATAAAGAAACGCCCCGCCGGCGGCAATGAATTTCTCGGCGAAATCCTCTTCGGGTGAATTCTTAATCGGGCTATAGACATTCCGCTCCAAGTCCACACCGTCCGGACTGGTTACCGGCGCATGGGTCAACGCCTCGCGGATTTTTTTCAAAATCCGCTCGCGGGCGCTCATGCTGTCTATGGTTTCGTCAATCTGCATGATTATCGGGATTGTCTTTCAGCACTTCGGTTTCCGGCACCTCATCGAACGGCCGCGGGCCAAAGATACGCTCCACATCTTCGCGGAACATCACCTCGTTTTCGATAAGCAAACCGGCCAGTTTGTCCAGTTTTTCGCGGTTCTCCATCAGAATCCGCTTGGCTTCGGCATAGCAGTCGGCCACCATACGGCGCACCTCAACGTCTATCATTTCGGAGGTTTTCTCGCTATAAGGTTTGCCGAAACTATATTCGCTCTCGCCCGTCGAATCATAATAACTCAACGTGCCCACTTCGGGATTCATGCCGTAGTAGGCCACCATAGCGTAGCATAGTTTGGTCACCTTTTCCAAATCGTTCAACGCACCCGTCGATATTTCGCCGAACACCACTTCTTCCGAGGCGCGGCCTGCAAGCGTGGCCACCATCTCGTCGTGCATTTGCCGCACCGTGGTAATCTGTCGTTCTTCGGGCAGATACCAGGCCGCGCCCAACGACTTGCCACGGGGCACAATCGTCACCTTCACCAAAGGATGCGCATATTGCAACAGCCAACTTACCGTGGCGTGTCCGGCCTCGTGATACGAAATCACCTTCTTTTCCGCTGCCGATATGATTTTGCTGCGTCTTTCCAAGCCGCCCACGATACGGTCGACAGCATCCAGAAAATCCTGCTTCTCCACTTGATTCTTCTTGCGGCGGGCGGCAATCAGGGCTGCTTCATTGCATACGTTGGCGATGTCGGCACCCGAAAATCCCGGGGTCTGTTTCGCCAAAAACGTCACATCCACATCCGCAGCCAGTTTTAAAGGCTTCATGTGCACTTGGAAAATGGCTTTCCGTTCTTCCATTTCCGGCAAATCCACATTAATCTGACGGTCGAAACGCCCCGCCCGCAACAACGCCTTGTCCAGAATTTCGGCGCGGTTGGTGGCCGCCAGAATAATCACGCCGCTGTTGCTGGCGAAACCGTCCATTTCGGTGAGCAACTGGTTCAGGGTATTCTCGCGCTCGTCATTGGCTCCCGTAAGGGTATTCTTGCCTCGGGCCCGCCCGATGGCGTCGATTTCGTCGATAAAAATGATACACGGTGCCTTTTCCTTGGCCATACGGAACAAATCGCGCACCCGCGACGCCCCCACCCCTACGAACATCTCCACGAAATCCGAACCCGAGAGCGAAAAGAAAGGTACCTGCGCTTCGCCGGCCACCGCCTTGGCCAAAAGGGTCTTGCCCGTTCCCGGAGGGCCTACCAAAAGGGCACCCTTGGGAATCTTACCGCCCAACGAAGTATAGCGTTTGGGATTCTTCAGAAAATCCACAATCTCCATGATTTCTTCCTTGGCCTCGTCCAATCCCGCCACATCCTTGAAGGTGGTGTTCACCTTAGTATCTTTGTCGTAGAGCTGCGCCTTCGACTTGCCGAAGTTGAACATCCCTCCCGGTCCTCCACCGCTCATGCCACGCGAAAACATCCTGAAGAGAAGCACAATGAACAGAACCGGCAGAAGCAACGAAAACAAGAAAGACACCCCTCCGTTTTCCCAGAAACTCTTCCGTGTCTCGGGCACAAG
This sequence comes from bacterium, assembly GCA_014803485.1. Taxonomy (GTDB): domain Bacteria; phylum Bacteroidota; class Bacteroidia; order Bacteroidales; family P3; genus Pullibacteroides. The sequence goes on from JAAVBQ010000027.1 coordinate 13,203, forward strand.
TTCCACATCGGGACGTGCCATAATCTGTTTCTTGATGGCCTCCGGCTGCCCCACCGTATCGGCTTCCTTGGCCTCCTGCTGCGCCATGCGAACATCCTTTTCGAAAGTTTCGATGGAGATAAAGGTAAGCACATAATGCTTGTTGCCCTCCCGGTTTCCCGTTCCGCGCAAGGGTTCGTAAATATCGTTCTCGTAGATTTTTTCGGGCTTGATGAAGATTTCGGCCGAACGATCCGGTGCGTCTCCGTTCACCACCACGATCTTTTCCACATCGCCCCGCTTGAGCATACCCTCCACATCGTGCCAGGTGGTCTTGACAAAATCCACGCCTCCGAATCCTCCCGTAAACTGCAAGTAAAGAAGAATGAGCAACAGCAAGCCGTAAATCCAATAGATATTGAAGTTGCGGCGCTTCCCGCCCTGCGGTTTCCTGGCGGGGCCAAGATTGCCCTTTCCAGGTTTCGAGTGATTTTCCATAATCTTTTCTCCGGATTCTTAATTTTCCTCTTCTTCAAAGACACGCAATCCCGCATCGCCCCACAAGTCTTCCAAGCGATAATGCTGCCGTGTTTCCTTATTGAAAATGTGAGCCAACACATTGCCATAGTCCAGCAACACCCATTCTCCGTTGGCATAACCCTCGGTATGCAAGGGATCTTCTCCGAATCCGGCATATACCTTGTCGTCTATTTCATCGGCAATGGCACGTGCCTGCGGAGCGGAATCTACCTCGCAGATCACAAAGAAATCGAAGGAAGCTCCCGAAACTTTCCGTAAATCGAGACTGACGATACGTTGTCCCTTCTTCTCCTGCATGCACTGCACCATAGTTTCCACCAACGCCTCTTCCTGGGCGCGTCTGCGTGTGGTCTTCTTCGCCGTGGTTTTCACGGTCGTTTTCGCGGTTTTCTTCGCCGCCGTTTTTGTCTTTTTCTCTACCACGCTATTCTTCAGTTTTTCAGTTCAAGCAACATTTTCTGCAAGGCCTCGTCCCAAAGCGGAATCTCCAAACCGAATTCCTTTTTGATTTTCTCCTTGCTCAACACACTGTACAAAGGCCGGCGACAGCTACTCGGATATTCGGCCGTGCTTATCGGCAACACTTTGCAATCTTTTCCCGCCATCTGCATGATGGCCGAGGCGAACTCATACCACGAACATTCTCCTTCGTTGGTAAAATGATAGATTTCTATCCCCTTGCGGGTCTTGAAATCCGTTTTCAAGATAATCTGCATAATGGCCGCCGCCAAATCGCAAGCCCATGTGGGACAACCCTGCTGGTCCGCCACCACGTTCACTTCCCGACGCTCGTCGCCCAGACGCAACATGGTTTTCACAAAGTTCTTGCCAAAAGACGAATACAGCCATGCGGTCCGGATAATCATCCCGTTCACCCCTTTGGCGGACATGGCTTCCTCCCCCGCCCGCTTGCTCGCTCCGTACACGCCCGTAGGATTCACGGCATCGCTTTCCTTATAGGGTTCCTTGGCGTTCCCGTCAAAAACGTAGTCGGTGGAGACATGCAGCATGAACGTGCCGTTTTCGGCACAACATTCCGCCAACACCGCCACGCCGTCGCGATTGACCGCATAGGCCGCCTCCACATCCGACTCGGCTTTTTCCACCGCCGTATAGGCCGCGCAATTTATCACCAAATCCACATTGTGAGACATGATGCAGTTCTGCACATCCGCACGGTTGCAGATATCCAACACATCCACATCCACGAAAATGAACCGACAGAACGAAAAACGGCTGTCTTTCGCCGCACGTCGGATTTCGTTGCCCAACTGACCGTTGCTCCCGGTCACAAGTACTGTCAATCTATCGTTCACGACGCAATTCCTCCTCAAAATAAGCGATGGTTTTCTTTAAGCCTTCTTCCAACTGCACCACCGGTTTCCATTGCAACCTTTCGCAAGCCAAGGTAATGTCGGGTTTGCGTTGCGTGGGATCGTCCGAAGGCAAAGGGCGGTACACCAACTTGGAGCGGCTTCCCGTCAAGGCAATCACCTTCTCGGCCAACTCCTTGATGGTGAACTCACCCGGATTTCCGATATTCACGGGGCCTGTAAAATCATCGGACGTATCCATCATACGCATCATACCCTCCACCAAATCGTCCACATACTGAAAACTGCGCGTCTGCGAACCATCGCCGTAAATCGTGATGTCCTCGTTCTTAAGCGCCTGCACCACAAAATTCGACACCACACGGCCATCGTTCATAAACATCCTCGGTCCGTAGGTGTTGAAGATACGCACAATCTTAATCTTCACACCGTTCTGACGATGATAGTCCATAAAAAGCGTTTCGGCGCAACGTTTCCCCTCATCGTAACACGAACGCAAGCCGATAGGATTCACATTTCCCCAATAGGCTTCTTGCTGCGGGTGAACCTTGGGGTCTCCGTACACCTCACTCGTGGAAGCCTGCAGAATCTTGGCCCTGACACGCTTGGCCAGTCCCAGCATATTGATAGCCCCCATCACCGAAGTCTTCACCGTCTTGATGGGGTTGTATTGATAGTGCACGGGCGAAGCCGGACAAGCCAGATTGTAGATTTCGTCCACCTCGGCGTAATAGGGCTGAATCACATCGTGCCGCACCAGTTCGAAATAAGGACGGCCCACCAGATGCGCCACATTCTGTTTTTGCCCCGTGAAGAAATTGTCTAGACAGATAACATCGTTACCCGCTTCGAGCAACCTTTCGCATACATGCGAGCCGATAAATCCCGACCCGCCGGTCACCAACACTCTTTTCATCGCCTTATGAAGATATGTGATTATTTGAGCCCCACACCATAATAAACGAAACCCGCCTTGCGCAATTCCTCCCTATCATAGAGGTTCCGTCCGTCGAAGATCACGGGAGTAACGAGATGTTTCTTCACGCGTTCCCATTCCGGCACACGGAATTCGTTCCATTCGGTCACCAGGAATACAGCGTCGGCACCGTCGGCGGCCTCGTAAATATCGTGACAATAGGTGATGGCATCGCCTATACGCCGCTTACACTCCGTCATCGAAATCGGGTCGTGCCCCTTGATTCGGCAACCCGCCTTCAACAACTCGTCAATCATGACCAACGAAGGCGCCTCGCGCATATCGTCCGTACCCGGCTTGAAAGCCAACCCCCAGAAAGCCACGGTCTTGCCTTTCACATCTCCGTCAAAATGCCGCAAAAACTTGCGGACCAAAAGAGATTTTTGATCCCGGTTCACCTCTTCCACCGCCTTGAGCACCTTCATCGAATACCCTTTCCCCTCGGCCGTCTTCACCAAAGCCTTTACATCTTTGGGGAAACACGAACCGCCGTAGCCGATGCCGGGATAGAGAAACTTGCTTCCGATACGCGAATCGCTGCCTATACCCTTGCGCACGCTGTCCACATCGGCCCCCACCAGTTCACAGAGATTGGCGATGTCGTTCATGAAGCTGATGCGGGTGGCCAACATCGAGTTGGCGGCATACTTCGTCATTTCCGCCGAGGCGATGTCCATAAAGAGCACCGGGTGTCCGTTGAGCGTAAAAGGTTTGTAGAGACGGTTCATCACTTCCCTCGCTCTTTCGCTTTCGATCCCCACCACAATCCGGTCGGGATACATGAAATCTTTCACGGCCGAACCCTCTTTCAGAAATTCGGGATTCGAAGCCACGTCGAAAGTGAGTTTCACCCCGCGCCGGTCCAGTTCCTCCTGAATGGCCGCGCGCACTTTCTGCGCCGTCCCCACGGGAACCGTGCTTTTGGTCACCACCAGCATATACGACTTCATATATTGCCCCACCTCGCGCGCCACCTCGAGCACATAACTCAAATCGGCGCTGCCGTCTTCGTCGGGAGGCGTGCCCACCGCACAGAAAACCACCTCCGAATCCTCGATACCCTGTTCTATCGAAGTGGTGAACGAAATCCGCCCTTTCTGCAGATTCTTTTTCAGCAATTCGGCCAAGCCCTGTTCATAAATGGGAGGGATCCCCTGCTGCAAAGCGGAGATTTTCTCCATATCCACATCCACGCAACAAACATCCGTGCCCATTTCAGCAAAACACGTACCTGTCACCAACCCGACATAACCAGTTCCGACAATCGTAATCTTCATACCTTAATATAATACTTTACTTTATCGTTAATCATTCCCGGAGGGACACCGGCCCATACCGAATCCCGTCCGACAAAACCTGCAAATATACGAATTTACTTGCGAGTTGAATCCCGGCTTTTTCCGTTAAACAGAATGGCGGGTAAAAAAAATTTCAAGACCCGTTGGTTTTATTGAAAAAAGTATTAACTTTGCGCTCCATTTTGGAATAAGTATTTTGAAATTATAACTAATACAAAACCAACAAAATGCCTACAATTCAACAGTTAGTTCGCAAGGGACGGGAGAAACTCGTGGATAAATCCAAGTCTCCCGCGTTGGACTCTTGCCCCCAGCGGCGCGGTGTTTGCGTTCGTGTGTACACCACCACGCCCAAGAAGCCTAATTCGGCTATGCGTAAGGTTGCCCGTGTGCGCCTCACCAACCAAAAGGAAGTGAATGCATATATTCCCGGCGAAGGCCACAACCTTCAGGAACACTCCATCGTGATGATCCGCGGAGGCCGTGTAAAGGACCTTCCCGGTGTAAGATACCACATCATTCGGGGTGCTCTGGATACCTCGGGCGTAGAAGGCCGCAACCAGCGTCGTTCCAAGTATGGTACCAAGCGTCCCAAGAAAAAGTAAAACTGCAAGCAAGAAGGTATATAGATTATGAGAAAGACAACTCCGAAAAGAAAAACCATTTTGCCCGACCCCAAATTCAATGATGTTTTGGTGACCAAGTTCATCAACAACATTATGTTGGAAGGCAAAAAGAGCATCGCGCACGAGATTTTCTACGATGCCATCGAGGAAGTATCCGCCAAGACCAAGGAAAACGGCCTGGAGGTTTGGAAAAAAGCTTTGTCGAACGTCACTCCTTCGGTCGAAGTGAGAAGCCGCCGCGTAGGTGGTGCCACCTTCCAGATTCCGTCCGAGATCCGTCCGGAAAGAAAGCAGTCTATCGGCATGAAAAACCTGATTCTTTTCGCCCGCAAACGCAGCGAAAAGTCGATGTCGAAGAAACTTGCCGCCGAAATCATGGCCGCCTATAAAGAAGAAGGCGCCGCTTTCAAGCGCAAGGAAGACATCCACAGAATGGCCGAAGCCAACAAGGCATTCTCCCACTTTAAATTTTAGGTAAACAATGGCATACGATTTATCCAAAACCCGGAATATCGGGATTATGGCGCACATCGACGCAGGTAAGACCACCTGCTCGGAGCGTATTCTTTTCTATACGGGAAAGACCCACAAAATCGGTGAAACACACGAGGGTACGGCCACCATGGACTGGATGGCACAGGAACAGGAGCGTGGTATCACTATCACCTCCGCCGCCACAACGGTGTTCTGGAAATACGAGAACGACACCTATAAGATGAATCTTATCGACACCCCGGGGCACGTTGACTTTACCGTCGAGGTAGAGCGTTCCTTGCGTGTGTTGGACGGTGCCGTGATGGTGCTTTGCGCGGTAGGCGGCGTTCAGCCCCAATCCGAAACCGTTTGGCGTCAAGCCAATAAATACAAGGTTCCCCGTATCTGTTTCGTAAACAAAATGGACCGGACCGGGGCCGATTTCTATAATGTCGTAAGCCAGATAAGCGAACGTCTCCACGCCCATCCGGTTCCCATGCAGCTCCCCATCGGCCAAGAGGACACATTTATCGGAGTTGTTGACCTCATCACCAAGAAGGCCTACAAATGGGAAGACGAAAAGGGAACCGAATTCGACGAGATTCCCATTCCCGCCGATATGGTGGACCAAGTGGAAGAATACCACAATAAATTGGTGGAAGCTGCGGCCGAAGAAGACGAAGCCTTGATGGAAAAGTTCTTCGAAGACCCCTCCTCCATCAGCGAAAATGAGATTATCGCCGCTATCCGCAAGGGCACGGTTGCCATGCACATCAACCCTGTTTTCTGCGGTTCGGCCATCAAGAATAAAGCCGTACAACCCCTTTTGGATGCCGTTGTACGCTATCTGCCCAGCCCTCTCGACATCGATGCCGTAGTGGGAACCAACCCCGACACGGGCGAGGAAACCTCGCGCAAGGTAGATGTAAACGAACCTTTCTGCGCCTTGGCGTTCAAGATTGCCACCGACCCCTTCGTAGGCCGTATCGCATTCTTCCGCGTATATTCCGGCGCCCTCGACGCAGGTTCGTATGTGCTCAATGCCTCCACGGGCAAGAAGGAGCGTATCTCGCGTATCCTTCAGATGCACGCCAACAAACAGCAGCCTCTGGACCGCATCGAGGTGGGTGATATCGGTGCCGCCGTCGGTTTCAAGGAAATCAAGACGGGTAACACCCTCTGCGACGAAAACCACCCCATCAACCTCGAAACCATGTCGTTCCCCGAACCGGTAATCAGTATCGCCATCGAACCGGTTTCGCAGCAAGATGTGGACAAACTTTCGAACGGCTTGATGAAATTGGCCGAAGAAGACCCCACTTTCCGCGTCAAGAGCGACGAAAATTCGGGCCAGACCATCATCAGCGGTATGGGCGAGTTGCACTTGGATATCCTCTTGGATCGTCTCAAACGCGAATTCAAGGTGGAATGTAACCAAGGCCGTCCGCAGGTGGCCTACAAGGAAGCCATCTGCTCCACCGTCGAACACCGCGAAGTTTACAAGAAACAGACCGGTGGTCGCGGTAAGTTCGCCGACATCCTCTTCGAAATCTCGCCTGCCGACGAAGGCGTCAAAGGGCTTCAGTTCATCAACGAAGTCAAGGGCGGTAACATTCCCAAAGAATTTATCCCCGCTATCGAAAAGGGCTTCAAATCGTCTTTGGAAAACGGTGTCTTGGCCGGCTATCCTCTGGAAAACCTCAAGGTGCGTATCCTCGACGGTTCGTTCCACCCCGTGGACTCCGACGCCCTTTCGTTCGAAGTATGCGCCAGAATGGGCTTCCGCGAAGCCTGCCGCAAGGCCAAGTCGATTTTGCTCGAACCTATCATGTCGCTCGAAATCGAAACGCCCGACGCCAATGTGGGTGATGTTTCCAGCGACTTGAACCGTCGTCGCGGCATTATGGAAGGCATCGATGCCAAACATGGCGGACAGGCCATCCGTGCCAAGGTGCCCTTGGCCGAAATGTTCGGTTATGTCACCGCCTTGCGTACCCTTACGTCGGGCCGTGCCAGCTCCACGATGGAGTATTCGCACCATGCCGAGGCTCCCGCCAACATCACGGCCGAAGTGGTGAAGCAAGCAACCAAGTAAATCATTCAATAGTAAAATTATAAAACCGTGAGTCAGCAAAGAATCAGAATCAAGTTGAAGTCTTACGACTACAACTTGGTAGACAAGTCGGCCGAAAAAATCGTAAAGACCGTCAAGATGACCGGTGCCATGGTGAGCGGACCTATCCCCCTCCCCACCGACAAGAAGATCTTTACGGTAAACCGTTCGACCTTTGTCAACAAGAAATCGCGCGAACAATTTGAATTGTCCTCCTACAAACGCCTTTTGGACATTCACAGCAGCAGTTCCAAAACCATCGACGCTTTGATGAAGTTGGAGTTGCCCAGTGGCGTTGAAGTGGAAATCAAAGCGTAACGCAACCACCTCAAACAAAAGAATTAAAAACCATTAACAAGCAAAGTAATGTCCGGATTAATTGGAAAGAAAATCGGAATGACTAGCATTTGGGATGCCTCCGGCCGCAATGTGCCGTGCACTGTAATCGAAGCTGGTCCTTGTGTGGTAACGCAAGTAAAAACAAAAGAGAAAGACGGTTACGACGCCATTCAATTGTCTTTCGGCGAAAGAAAGGAAAAACACACCTCCAAGTCTTTGAAAGGTCACTTTTCCAAAGCCAACACAACACCCAAACAAATCAGCATGGAATTTTCCCGTTTCGAGGAAGGTTCCCGCAAGCAGTTTGGTGAAACCATCGATGTCACCGTATTTACCGAAGGCGAATTCATCGATGTGGCCGGCACCACCAAAGGTCACGGCTTTCAAGGTGTTGTAGGAAGACACGGTTTCGGCGGGGTCGGTCAAACTACTCACGGTCAGCATAACCGACTCAGAGCCCCCGGTTCGGTAGGTGCGTCCTCCTATCCTTCCCGTTTGTTCAAAGGTCTGCGCATGGCAGGTCAGACAGGAAATGTAAGACGCAAGAGCATCAACTTGGAAATCGTCAAGATTGTGCCCGAAAAGAATTTAATTTTAGTGAAAGGTTCTGTACCCGGTGCTAAAGGTTCATTTTTAAAATTAGAGAGATGGAGTTAACAGTTTACAACACGTCCGGTAAAGAAACCGGAAAGAAGGTGCAGATTGCCGATGCTATCGCCAATGCCGAACCGAACGATCACGCCATCTATTTGGCGGTGAAGCAGTATATGGCCAACCAACGCCAAGGCACCCATAAAGCCAAGGAAAGATCCGAAATGAGCGGCAGTACCCGCAAGCTCGGAAAGCAAAAAGGCGGTGGCGGTGCCCGTCGCGGTGACATCAACTCGCCTCTGTTGCACGGAGGTGCCCGTGTATTCGGTCCCCGTCCCCGTGACTACAGCTTCAAGTTGAACAAGAAAGTGAAGGCTTTGGCCCGCCTGTCGGCTTTGAGCTACAAATTCAAGGAAGACGGCGTGAAAGTCGTTGAGGATTTCAGCTTCGAGACTCCCAAGACCAAGCAAATGATTGAACTCTTGAAGAATCTGAACCTTTCCGACAAAAAATCACTCTTGGTGCTTGCGGAATCAAATAAATTCGTATTTTTGTCGTCCCGAAATTTGCGGGGAATAAAAGTTGTAAATGTCAAAGATTTAAACACTTATGACATTCTCAACGCTAAAAATCTCCTTTTTGTGGAGTCCTCCGCCAGCAAACTCAACGAGATTTGCGCCGAATAGGGAGTGCCGAAAACGCATAATTAAAGAACAATGAACGTAATCATTAAACCTATCGTCACCGAAAAAATGACCCGGGTGGCGGAAAAGTTCAACCGCGTAGGTTTTATCGTCAGCACAACGGCGAATAAGATCGAGATCAGAAAAGCGGTCGAAGATATGTACGGTGTCAAGGTTGTTCGGGTAAACACCTTGAATCACCCCGGCAAGAGAAAATCCCGCTACACCAAGGCGGGACTCATCGAGGGCCGTACGAGCGCGTACAAGAAAGCAATAGTAACCCTGGCCCAGGGCGAGACTATCGATTTTTACAGTAACATCTAAGAGAAATGGCTTTAAAGAAATTCAAACCCACTTCCGCGGGTCAGCGCTTTAAGAGCATCAGCACGTTCGAGGAGATCACCACCAACGTGCCTGAAAAGTCCTTGGTGGTAGCCTATAAGAAAACCGGCGGCCGCAACAACCAGGGACACCGCACGATGCGTTACATCGGCGGCGGTCACAAAAGACAATACCGTATCATTGACTTTAAACGCGACAAGGATCAGATTCCCGCCGTTGTAAAGACTATCGAATACGACCCCAACCGTACTGCCCGTATCGCCCTCCTTTTCTATGCCGACGGCGAGAAGCGCTATATTCTGGCGCCTCAGGGTCTGCAGGTGGGCCAAAAAGTAATCTCCGGCAAAGATATCGCTCCCGATTTGGGAAATACCCTCTACTTGAGCGACATTCCTTTCGGTACTTTGATTCACAACATCGAACTTCGTCCCGGTCAGGGCGGCAAAATCGTGCGCAGCGCGGGTGCCTATGCCCAGTTGCTTTCGCGCGACGGCAAGTATGCCATCGTGAAATTGCCCTCCGGCGAAACGCGCAAGATTCTTCAATCTTGCAAGGCGACCATCGGTGTAACCTCGAACGTAGACCACAACCTGGAATCGTCGGGTAAGGCGGGCCGCAGCCGTTGGTTGGGCCGCAGACCCCGCAACCGCGGTGTGGTTATGAACCCTGTCGATCACCCCATGGGTGGTGGTGAAGGCCGTGCTTCCGGTGGACATCCCCGCTCCAGAAAGGGTCTGCCCGCGAAGGGTTACAAGACGCGCCGTCTTAAGAATGCTTCGAATCAGTACATCATCGAAAGAAGGAAGAAGTAATTTTAAATTCGCAGAAACATGAGTCGTTCAATCAAAAAGGGTCCTTATATCCACTATAAACTCGAGAAGAAAGTCCTTGCCGCCGCCGAAAGCAAGAAGAAAGTCACCATCAAGACTTGGTCGCGTGCATCGATGATCTCTCCCGATTTTGTAAACCAGACCATCGCCGTTCACAACGGAAACAAATTCATCCCCGTTTTCGTCACCGAAAACATGGTAGGGCACAAATTGGGCGAATTCGCCCCCACCCGCACTTTCCGTGGTCATGCCGGCAACAAGGATAAAGGTAAAAAGTAATCACCGTCAGTAAATAACACAGAGCAATGGGATCGAGAAAACATATTCGCGCCGAAAAGACCAAAGAGCTGAAGAAGACGCTCTATGTGGCCAAGTTGAGAAATAATCCTACCTCTCCGCGCAAGACCCGCTACACCGCCGATATGATTCGCGGTGTGGATGTAGAGAAGGCTTTGGCCATTCTCCAATACGGTCATCGCGAGGCGGCCCCCAAAATTCATAAGCTGCTCCGTTCGGCCATTGCCAATTGGCAAAACAAGAACGAAGGCGTCCGCATGGAAGACGCGCACTTGTATGTAAAGGAAATTTTCGTGGATGGCGGCACTCAACTCAAACGTTTGCGTCCCGCGCCGCAAGGCCGCGGCTACCGCATCCGCAAACGTTCCAACCACATCACCCTGATTTTGGGAACCCGCGACGCTTCGGCCGAAAGCAAGAAAAAAGCCCCCAAAACCCGGGCTAAAGCAAATGTTGAAAAGTCAGAATCTGAAAACAAGTAACCATGGGACAGAAAACAAACCCTATAGGCAATAGATTGGGAATTATCAGAGGCTGGGATTCCAGCTGGTACGGTGGACGCCGTTTCGAAACCAAATTGGTGGAAGACGACAAAATCCGCAAGTATCTGAACGTTCGTCTGGCAAACTGCAGTGTTTCCAAGATTTTGATTGAACGTACCCTGAAAATGGTCACCATCACCATTTTCACCGCCCGTCCGGGTCTTATTATCGGTAAGGCTGGCCAACAGGTGGACAAGCTCAAGGAAGAATTGAAGAAACTTACCGGCAAGGAAGTTCAGATCAGCATCTCCGAGATCAAACGTCCCGAATTGGATGCCGTCATCGTATCCTCCTCCATCGCCCGTCAGCTCGAAGGCCGCGTTTCGTACCGCAAGGCCATCAAGACGGCCATCGCCTCGGCGATGCGTATGGGTGCCGAAGGTATCAAGGTTCAGATTTCCGGTCGCTTGGGCGGTGCCGAAATGGCGCGTACCGAACATTTCAAGGAAGGCCGCACGCCTCTCCATACCTTGCGGGCCGATATCGATTACTCGCTTTCCGAAGCCCACACCACCTACGGCCGTCTGGGTATCAAGGTTTGGATTTGCCGTGGCATCGTCTATGGCAAACGCGACCTCACCGCCGGCTTTGCGGTTGCATCGGCCGCCAAGGAAAACGCGGGCCGTCCGATGGCTCCCCGCGCCAACAACATGGGTGGCAGAAGGAAAAAAGCCAACTAACCTATCGCTAATATTTTAACATTATACAGAGATGTTACAACCTAAAAAGAGCAAGTTCAGAAAGCAGCAGAAGGACAAGATGAAAGGCAACACCAAGCGTGGTGCTGAGATTGCTTTCGGTTCTTTCGGTATCAAGGCTATGGAAACGGCCTTTATCACAGCTCGTCAAATAGAAGCGGCTCGTCAAGCGGTGACACGTTATATGAAGCGTGAGGGTCAGATTTGGATCCGTATCTTCCCCGACAAACCCATCACCAAAAAACCTGCCGAAGTTCGTATGGGTAAGGGTAAAGGTTCGCCCGAATACTTTGTGGCCCGTGTATGCCCGGGGAGAATTCTCTTCGAAGCCGACGGTGTACCTATGGAAGTTGCCAAGGAAGCCCTCCGTCTGGCGGCCCAAAAGCTTCCCATCGCCGTGAAGTTTATTGTAAGAAGAGATTACGTAGCCGAATAATAAGGGAATAAGCCATGAAATCAGAATTCGTAGTAAAAGAGTTATCGACCGCCGAATTGCAGGAACGCTTGGACGCGGAAAGGGTTGAGTTGAACAAGATGAGAATGAATCATCATATCACTCCTCTTGAAAACCCGAACCTTATCAAGGCTCACAAAAAGAATATCGCCCGTATCCTGACGGAATTGCGCCGCAGGGAATTGGCTAAATAAAGCCCCAAAACATGATGAAAAGGAATCTTAGAAAAGAGAGAATCGGCGTAGTGGTGAGCGATAAAATGCAAAAGACCATTACCGTCTTGGTTGAAGGGAAGACCAAACACCCCATCTACGGGAAGTTTGTTACCCGTTCCACCAAGTTCAAGGCTCACGACGAAAACAATGACTGCCACATCGGTGATACGGTGCGCATCATGGAAACCCGTCCTTTGAGCAAGGATAAACGTTGGAGATTAGTTGAAATCATTGAAAGAGCGAAATAGTTATGATACAACAAGAAACCAGGCTCAGTGTTGCCGATAACAGCGGTGCCAAGTCGGTACTCTGCATCCGCGTGCTGGGTGGGACCAAAAGAAGATACGCGAGTGTGGGCGACAAGATCGTCGTTGCCATCAAAGACGCGATTCCTTCGGGAAACGTCAAGAAAGGTACAGTGTCCAAGGCTGTTGTGGTAAGAACGACCAAAGAAGTCCGCAGACCCGACGGTTCCTACATCCGCTTCGATGATAACGCTGTTGTGTTGCTCACTGCGGCCGATGAAATGCGCGGAACCCGTATTTTCGGACCCGTGGCCCGCGAGTTGCGCGAAAAACAGTTCATGAAGATTGTTTCACTGGCACCTGAAGTGCTTTAATCGAGGAAATAGACCATGAAATTACACATCAAAAAAGGAGACACTGTAAAGGTGTTGGCCGGTGATGACAAAGGTCAGCAAGGAAAGGTGCTCCAGGTTGACGTTGAAAAACAACGCGCCAAAGTAGAAGGTCTCAATATGGTGTCGCGTCACACCAAGCCCAACTCCAAAAACCCTCAGGGCGGCATCGTCAAGAAGGAAGCCGGTATCCATATTTCCAATCTGATGGTGGTTGACTCCAAGGGCAATGCGACCCGTATCGGCCGCAGAAAGGACGAGAAGACCAATAAATCCGTTCGTTATTCTAAAAAGTCAGGGGAGGTAATTAAGTAATGAGCTACACACCGAGATTAAAAGAAAAATACAAGAGCACCATCGTGCCCAATCTTCAAAAGGAATTCGGGTACAAGAGTGTGATGCAGGTTCCCCGCTTGGTTAAGATTTGCTTGAACCAGGGTATCGGAGCTGCGGTGGCCGACAAGAAACTCGTGGACGCCGGCGTGGAGGAAATGACTGCTATCGCGGGTCAGAAGGCCGTGCCGACCAAATCGAAGAAGGACATTTCGAACTTCAAGGTCCGTAAGGGTATGCCCATCGGAGCGCGTGTCACCCTTCGCGGCGAACGCATGTACGAATTTCTGGACCGTTTGATTTCGGTAGCCGTGCCCCGCATCCGCGACTTCCGCGGCATCAGCGACAAGGGTCTCGACGGCAAGGGTAACTTCTCTTTCGGTATCACCGAACAGATTATCTTCCCCGAAATCAATATCGACAAGATTAATAAAATCAGCGGTATGGACATCACTTTCGTCACTACCGCCACCAACGATAAAGAGGCTTACGCTCTGTTGAAAGAGTTCGGTATTCCCTTTCAAAAACAAAACAACTAGTACGCTATGGCAAAAGAATCAATGAAAGCCAGAGAGCTCAAGAGAGAACGCATGGTTGCTAAGTATGCCCAGAAGCGTGCCGAGCTCAAGAAAGCCGGGGATTACGATGCCCTGCAAAGAATTCCCAAAAACGCCTCTCCCGTGCGCTTGCACAACCGTTGCAAACTCACCGGTCGTCCCAAAGGCTATATGAGAACGTTCGGAATTTCCCGTATCAACTTCCGCGAAATGGCGCTGCAAGGCTTGATTCCCGGAGTAAAGAAAGCCAGTTGGTAGATTCCTAACCCTTAAAAAAGAGAAAAACATGATATCAGATTCTATCGCGGACTTTTTGACCGTTATCCGGAACGCCAACATGGCTCGGAAGAGAATGGTGGAAGTACCCTCTTCCAATATGAAAGTGGGTATCGCGCAAATTTTGTTCGACAAGGGATACATCGTCAACTACAAAGTGGAAGAAGGTGTGAAACCCACGCTCAAGGTTGCGTTGAAATATCATCCCGCCACAAAGGCTCCCGCCATTCACCGTATCGACCGCATCAGCCGTCCCGGTCTGCGTAAATACGTAGACACCGACAACCTGCCCCGTGTCATGAACGGCTTGGGCATCGCCATTATGTCCACCTCCAAGGGTTTGATGACCGACAAGGAAGCCCGGAAAGAGAACGTAGGCGGTGAAGTTATTTGTTACATCAGCTAAACAACAGTAAACCATGTCAAGAATTGGTAAAGCACCTATAAGCCTTCCGCAGGGAGTAAGTGTAACCGTCGCTTCGAACAATCTGGTGACGGTGAAAGGACCTAAAGGCGAAATCAGCCGTATGGTAGACCCCGACATTACGGTGCAAGTAGATAAGGAAACCAACCACATTTTGGTTCAGCGCCCCACCGACCAGAAGCGTCACCGCGCTCTGCACGGTCTGTATCGGGCCCTCATCCACAACATGGTGGTGGGCGTTTCGGAAGGATTCAAGAAGACAATGGAAATCGTGGGCGTCGGCTACAAGGCCACCGTCAACGGACAAATCATCGACCTTTCCTTGGGTTTTTCGCACAACTTGTTCCTCGAATTGCCCAAAGAGGTGAAGGCGTCGGCTACGGCCGAAAAGGGTAAGAACCCCACCCTCACGCTCGAATCTTACGACAAAGAGTTGTTGGGTATGGTTTGCGCCAAGATCCGCTCCTACCGCAAGCCTGAACCCTACAAAGGAAAAGGTATCAAATTTGAAGGCGAAGTTCTGCGCAGAAAAGCCGGTAAGTCGGCTGCCAGTGCCAAGAAATAGTGTACGATTAAATACATTTGCAAGATGGCTGTTACAAAGACATATAGAAGAAAGCGCATTCAGATGCGCATTCGCAAGAAAGTATCCGGTAGCGCGGAAATGCCCCGTTTGAGCGTTTTCAGAAGCAATCGCGATATCTACGCTCAGATTATCGACGACAAGGCCGGTAAGACGTTGGTTTTCGCCTCCTCGAAAGAAAAAGGCTTCGCAGGTCAAGGCACCAAAACCGAAAAGGCGGCTGTTGTAGGAAAAGTTTTGGCCGAACGCGCCAAGGCGGCCGGTATCGAAAAGATTGTTTTCGATCGTAGTGGTTATTTGTATCACGGACGTGTTAAATCTTTGGCGGAAGGTGCCAGAGAAGGCGGTCTTAAATTTTAAGGAAGACGATTATGACAGAGGCAAACGTAAAGAGAGTGAAATCGAGCGAAATCGAATTTCAAGACAAGTTGGTGGCCATCAACCGCGTTACCAAGGTAACCAAAGGTGGCCGTACGTTCAGTTTCTCGGCTATTGTGGTGGTCGGAAACGGCAACGGTGTGGTAGGCTACGGCCTTGGAAAAGCCAAAGAAGTTCAGGCGGCTATCCAGAAAGGTTTGGACGACGCCAAGAAGAACCTCATTAAGGTTCCCGTTCTCAAAGGCACCATTCCTCACGAACAATACGGCAAATACAGCGGTGCCAATGTTTTCCTCAAGCCTGCCGCTCCCGGTACCGGTGTAATCGCCGGCGGTGCCATGCGTGCCGTATTGGAAAGCGTAGGTGTACGCGACGTGTTGGCCAAGTCAAAAGGTTCGTCCAACCCCCACTCGGTGGTAAAGGCTACCATTCAAGCCCTCTCGCAGATGCGCGATCCCTATACGGTCGCTCAGTTGCGCGGCGTTGATTTGGACAAAGTGTTTAACGGTTAAGCAATCCCTAAGTAAGGAGATTTAGCACTATGGAAAAGAAGGTAAAACTGACACAGGTAAAGAGCGGCATCGATCGTCCTTTGAGTCAAAAACAAACGCTTAAGTCCTTGCGCTTAGGCCGTATCGGCAAGATGTCCGAATTCACGCTGAACCCTCAGGTGGAAGGTATGATTGCCAAAGTCAGCCACTTGATTAAAGTGGAGGAACTCTAACCCTATTTATTAACACAGAGAAAAAGACAAGAAGATATGGACTTATCTAATCTGAAACCCGCCGCTGGTTCGGTCAGGACCAACAAACGTTTGGGTCGCGGTTACGGCTCGGGACACGGACAGACGGCCGGCAGAGGTCACAAGGGTGCCCAATCCCGCTCCGGCTACAGCCGTAAAATCGGTTTTGAAGGCGGTCAGATGCCCCTCTACAGACGTGTTCCCAAGACCGGTTTCAAGAACATCAACCGTGTGGAATATACCGGTATCAATTTGGATACGCTCGAAAAATTGGCCACGGAAAAAGGCCTGAAGGAAATCGGCATGGATGTTTTGGTTCAGCATGGTCTTGCCTCCAAACGGGATCTCATCAAGATTCTGGGCCGTGGAGAATTGAACGCCTCCGTTACCGTAACGGCGCATGCTTTCTCGGCCAAGGCCAAGGAAGCCATCGAAGCCAAGGGTGGAAAAGCGGTTCAGATTGTCCGCAACGCGAAAGCCTAAGGAGTGGTAACCCCGATATTGACAACGAATGAAAAGATTTATTGAAACCCTCAAAAACATTTGGAAGATAGAGGAATTGCGCAAGCGGATTCTCTACACGTTAGGTATTATCATCATCTATCGTGTAGGTTCCTTTATCGTATTGCCGGGTGTGGATCCCTCTCAACTGGAGGCCCTGCAACGGCAGACCAGCGACGGCCTGTTGGGCTTGTTGAACATGTTTTCGGGGGGTGCGTTCTCCAATGCCTCCATTTTTGCCTTGGGTATCATGCCCTATATCTCGGCCTCCATCATCATCCAACTTTTCGGAATGGCTATCCCCTATTTCCAAAAGTTGCAGAAAGAGGGCGAGAGCGGACGTAAGAAAATGAACCAGATTACCCGTTGGCTCACCATTGCGGTTACCGCATTGCAGGCTCCCGCCTATCTCACCAACCTGGTGGCCCAACTTCCCGCAACGGCTTTCATTCCTTTCGACGGCAGCCATCCCGGGGTATTCTTCTGGGTTTCGTCGTCCGTCATCCTCACCGCAGGCACGTTGTTCGTGATGTGGTTGGGTGAAAAGATCACCGACAAAGGCATCGGAAACGGTATTTCACTCATCATCATGATCGGTATCATCGCCCGCCTCCCCTTTGCCCTCTTCGGCGAATTTGTTTCGCGTCTCGAACAGCAAGGCGGTGGTCTGGTGGTGTTCCTGCTCGAATTGGTAGTCTTGATTGTGGTGATTTTCCTCTGCATCCTTTTGGTGCAGGGCACGCGCCGCATCCCCGTACAATATGCCAAACGCATCGTGGGTAACAAACAATACGGCGGTGTCCGCCAGTATCTGCCCATGAAGGTGAATGCGGCCGGGGTCATGCCCATCATCTTCGCGCAGGCCATCATGTTCATTCCCGTCACCATTGCGGGCTTCGCCTCTCCCGAATCGGTCAACTCCGGTTTCTGGAGATCCTTCATGGACTTCAACAGTTTTTGGTACAACCTCGTCTTTGCCCTGCTCATCATCGCGTTCACGTATTTCTATACCGCGGTTACGATGAACTCGCAACAGATTGCCGACGACCTCAAACGCAACAACGGTTTTATTCCCGGTGTCAAGCCCGGCAAGAAAACGATGGAATTCATCGATGACGTGATTTCGCGCATCACCCTTCCCGGCTCCATCTTCCTCGCTTTCGTAGCCATCCTGCCCGCCATTGTACGTTTGTTCGGCGTAAGCACGCAGTTTGCCCAATTCTACGGCGGCACCTCGCTGTTGATTATGGTCGGTGTGATTTTGGACACCCTGCAACAAATCGAAAGCCACTTGTTGATGCGTCACTACGACGGTCTTACCAAAAGTGGCCGCATCAAGGGACGCTCGGGAGGAGCCTACGGCATTGCTTAGTTGGTTTAAAAAAATGACGCCGAGGATTTACACGCCGGAAGAAATCGCCAAAATCCGTGTCAGCTCGCTCATCGTAGCCGATACGCTGGCCGAAATGGCAAAGATGATTGCTCCCGGCGTGTCTACCTTGGAACTGGATAGAAAAGCGGAAGAATTTATCCGCTCGCAGGGCGGCCGACCTGCCTGCAAGGGATTCGAGGGATTTCCCTTCACCCTTTGCGTTTCGGTCAACGAATTCGTGGTTCACGGCTTTCCGTCCGAAAGGAAACTCAAGGAAGGCGACATTGTGTCGGTGGACTGCGTGGTGGAGAAAGACGGTTATTACGGCGATTCGGCCTATACCTTTGCGGTGGGGCAGATAGAAGAACCCGTGAGAAACCTCTTGGAAGACACCAAAGCCTCGCTCTACAAAGGCATTGAGCAAGTGAGGGCGGGCAACCGCGTCGGAGATATAGGCTATGCGGTGCAGACCTATACCGAAAGCCGGGGCTACGGCGTGGTGCGGGAGTTGTGCGGTCACGGTGTGGGCGCGCATATGCACGAGAAACCCGATGTGCTCAACTACGGACGCAGGGGCTACGGCGTGCAGCTCAAGGCCGGTATGGTGATTGCGGTGGAACCCATGATTACATTGGGAAAACGCAACATCGGCATTGCCAAGAACGAATGGGAAGTGTTTACGCTCGACGGAAAGCCGGCGGCACATTTCGAACACAGCATGGCTGTGACGGGCGAGGGGGCCGATATCCTCTCAAGTTTTGAAAAAGTAGAACAAATAATTAAGAACAAATAAGATATGTCGAAACAACAGTCCATACAACAAGACGGAACCGTTGTGGAGTCTTTGGGAAACGCCATGTTCCGTGTGGAATTGGAGAACGGACACGTTGTCATTGCCCATATCTCCGGAAAAATGCGCCTGCATTACATCAAGATTCTGCCCGGCGACCGCGTTCAATTGGAAATGTCGCCCTACGATTTGACGAAAGCACGCATAGTTTTCCGATATAAATAGTATCTTTGCAAATTTGCGAAACTTAATAAAGAAGACCGATGAAAGTAAGACCTTCTGTCAAGAAAAGATCGCCCGAGTGCAAGATTGTAAAGCGCAAAGGGGTGATTTATGTGATTAACAAGAAGAACCCCAAGTACAAAATGCGTCAGGGTTGATAGCTTGTAACGGATTTTTGAATTACTAAACAAAGATAATACATGGCACGTATTGCAGGTATCGATTTACCCAAGAACAAAAGGGGGGAAGTAGGCTTGACCTACATTTACGGTATCGGAAGGAGCACCGCCCGCAAGATTCTGGCGGCTTCCGATATTTCGTACGACAAGAAAGTGGAAGAATGGAACGACGACGAATTGGCTAAGATTCGTACTTATATCGGCGACAACCTCAAAGTGGAGGGTGCCCTTCGTTCCGAAGTTCAGACCAATATCAAGCGTTTGATGGATATCGGTTGCTACAGAGGCATCCGTCACCGTCTGGGCTTGCCTTTGAGAGGCCAAAGCACCAAGAACAACGCCCGTACCCGTAAGGGCCGCAAGAAGACCGTAGCCAACAAGAAGAAAGCTCCCAAGGGCTAATTCTTGAATTCCTTGCGCTTATTTTTTGCTAAAACAATTATTCATTTATACAAAACATGGCAAAAGTTGCTAACACTGGCGGAAAAAACGCCAAGACTGCAAAGAAGAAAGTGGTAAAAGTGGAGCCGCAAGGCAAGGCTTTCATCTTTGCTTCATTCAACAATGTGATCATCTCGCTCACCAACAACGCAGGTCAGGTTATCTCGTGGGCGTCGGCCGGTAAGATGGGTTTCAAGGGTTCCAAGAAAAACACGCCCTATGCCGCTCAAATGGCCGCCACCGATTGTGCCAAAGTAGCCTACGATTTGGGATTGCGCAAAGTGAAAGTTTATGTCAAAGGACCGGGATCGGGTCGTGAATCGGCTATCCGCACCATTCATGGTTCGGGTATCGAAGTAACCGAGATTGTGGACGTTACTCCCCTGCCCCACAACGGTTGTCGTCCTCCCAAGAGAAGAAGAGTTTAATTTAGTTTTACGCATCAAAAGTTTAGAACAAAATGGCAAGATATACCGGTCCCAAATCCAAGATTGCAAGAAAGTTCCAAGAACCTATCTTTGGAGCCGACAAGGCGCTGGAGAAGAAAAAATACGCTCCCGGTCAGCACGGTCAGAACAAACGTCGGGGCAAACTCTCCGAATACGGCACCCAGTTGCAGGAAAAACAGAAAGCCAAATATACCTACGGTATTTTGGAACGTCAGTTCCGCAAGATTTTCGCCCAAGCTTCGCGTAAAGCGGGTATCACCGGCGAAAACCTTTTGCAGTTGCTGGAATCGCGTTTGGACAACGTGGTTTTCCGTATGGGTATCGCTCCTACCCGCAGCGCGGCCCGTCAGTTGGTCAACCACCGTCACATTGTGGTGAACGGCAACGTGGTGGGCATTCCCTCCTACCAATTGCGTCCGGGCGACATCGTGGAGGTTCGCGAAAGATCCAAATCGCTGGAAGTAATCGTAACCTCGCTCGAAGGCCGTTCGCATCCCTACAACTGGATCGAATGGGATAACAAGAGCCTGAGCGGTAAGTTCCTCGCCTATCCCGAACGCGAAAACATTCCCGAAAACATCAAGGAGCAGCTCATTGTCGAATTGTACTCCAAGTAGTAGTTGAGGGAACGGGTTCAAATTATTAAAAACAAGACACTAATGGCTATTTTAGCTTTTCAAAAACCGGATAATGTAAACGTGCTTAGCTTGGACGACAAGAAGGGCGTATTCGAAGTGCGCCCCTTGGAGCCCGGTTACTCGGTTACCATCGGAAATGCCTTGCGCCGGATTCTCCTCTCTTCGTTGGAGGGATTCGCCATCACTTCCGTGAAGATCGAGGGAGTTGACCACGAGTTTGCGTCCATCAAGGGGGTTATCGAAGATGTGACGAATATTGTGCTTAACCTTAAGCAGATTCGCTTCAAACAGCAAATCAAGAACGTCGACCACGAAGAGATCCACCTCACCATTTCGGGTAAGGATGTGTTCAAGGCCGGCGACCTCGACAATGCGCTGAACGGATTTCAGGTGCTCAATCCTGAATTCGAGATCTGCCATATGGAACCGAGCGTGAAACTGTCGATGGACTTCACTATCGACAAGGGGCGCGGTTGGGTTCCCGCCGAGGAGAACAAGATGCCCAATGCGCCTATCGGCACCATTGCCATCGACTCCATCCACACCCCCATCAAGAACGTTCACTACGAAACCGAAAACTTCCGTGTGGAACAGAAGACCGACTACGAGAAGTTGGTTCTGACGATTCTCACCGATGGGTCCATCGCCCCCAAGGAAGCGTTGAAGGAAGCGGCGAAAATCCTCATTCAGCACTTTATGCTTTTCTCGGACGAAAAGATTTCGTTGGACGAAAGCAAGGCGGTGGCCGAAGAGGACGACTTTGACGAAGACGATTTGCACATGCGTCAGTTGCTCAACACCAAACTCACCGATATGGAATTGTCGGTGCGGGCGTTGAACTGCCTCAAGGCCGCCGAAGTGGATACGCTCGGCGAACTGGTCGCCTTCCCCAAGTCCGACTTGCTTAAGTTCCGCAACTTCGGCAAGAAATCGTTGACGGAGCTGGAGAATTTGGTCAAGTCGAAGAACTTGGATTTCGGCATGAACGTGGCCAAATACAAATTGAATAAATCGGAAAAAGACGAAGAATAATTACGACCATGAGACACGGAAAAAAATTCAACAAACTCAGCAGAACGCATGCCCACAGACGCCAGTTGTTGTCGAACATGGCTTCTTCGCTTATTCTGCATAAAAAAATCAATACCACTTTGGCCAAGGCGAAAGCTCTGCGTGTTTATGTAGAACCGCTGCTCAACAAGGCCAAGGAAGACACCACGCACTCGCGCCGCGTTGTTTTCAGCTATCTGCAAAACAAAGAGGCCGTGACCGAGCTTTTCCGCGAGATTTCGCAGAAGATTGCCCAACGTCCCGGCGGCTACACCCGCATTCTCAAAACGGGCTACCGTGTGGGTGACAATGCCGAAATGGCCATTATCGAGTTGGTGGACTACAGCTTGAATCCCGGCACGAAGGGCAAGGAAACCAAAGCCAAGAGCACGCGTCGCGGCGGTAAGAAAGCCACGGCTGCCAAAACCGAAGCTCCGGCTGCGGAAGCTCCGGCTGCGGAAGAAACCAAGGCCGAGTAATTTTACCGGGCTTAAAAAGAAAAAGGGAAAGACGATTGTCTTTCCCTTTTTTTTTGTGTCCTTACAACGCCGCATGGCTAAGGAATCATCACCACGCGGAAACCGATGTTGGTGGCGCTGAAGGTGGGTGTGGGGGTGCCACGGTAGGCGACACGGCAACGGAGCGGTT
This sequence comes from bacterium, assembly GCA_014803485.1. Lineage (GTDB taxonomy): Bacteria > Bacteroidota > Bacteroidia > Bacteroidales > P3 > Pullibacteroides. The sequence goes on from JAAVBQ010000027.1 coordinate 35,754, forward strand.
TGTCGATGTAGCTACCGCCCCGGGTTACACGGTAAGGACTGGCGGGCGCGCCCGTGGGGTTGTCGGTATCTTCGGGGTTATAGAAATCGTAGTTATCCGAGCAATATTCGTAGACATTGCCGCTCATATCGTAAAGGCCCAGTTCGTTGGGCTTCTTGAGGCCGACTTTCTGCAATCTCCTCACGGTGTCTTCATACGACCAGGCCACTTCGAGCAGATTATCGCTGCCGCTGAACCGGCCGGGCACATCCTTGCGACCGCCACGGGCGGCATATTCCCATTGGGCTTCGGTGGGAAGCGCGTATTTCTTGCCGCTTGCTTCGCTTAACTTTTCGCAAAAAGCCGTGGCTTCCTGCCAAGAAATGTAGTACATCGGAAAATCGGGCCCCTCCTCCGAAATGCCCAAATTAAGCTCCGCCTTCGCCCATTGCTCGCGGACATCGGTTCCCATCACGCGTTCCCACTGATCCTGCGTTATCACGAACCTGCCGATATAAAAGGCATCCAACCGGACATCGCGCACCGGCAACTCGTTGTCCTGCACCTCATCGCCCTGGTCTTCGGTGCCGCCCATCTTGAAGGTGCCGCCCTCCACATAGACCATTTCCAGATTCATGCCGAAGGCGGTTTCGGTGAAATCCTTCGTTGTGGTATCATTGTTCTCGTTCGGCTTCTCACAGCCGGTGAACAGGCCTGTCATAAGCAGGAGGCCCGTTCCTATGTAGCGTAGTCTTTTCATTTTATCTGTGTTTTGATATACCAAGGGAATAAAAGTAAATATTTTTTCAGAGTCCGTAAACAATTAATCAAAACCGATAAATGTTAAAAATTGTTAAAAAATGAATTTTCCTTTCGATAAAATCGACTTTCTACGATATAAGTGTAACAACAAAACTAAAACCATTATGACACAGAAACAAGCTATCCAACTATTCGAGCAGCGCAAAGTGCGTACCGTTTGGGATGAAGAACACGAAAAGTGGTATTTCTCGGTGGTGGATGTTGTCGGGGTGCTTACCGATAGTGTCAATCCTACCGATTACTTCAAAAAACTCAGAAAGAGAGACTCTGAACTATCCTCTTTCGTGGGGACAAATTGTCCCCAGATAAGTATGATTGGCCATACCGGAAAAAGGCGTATGACCCTTGTAGCTGATACTGAGCAACTTTTCCGCATCATCCAATCCATCCCCTCCCCCAAGGCCGAACCGTTCAAACTATGGATGGCGCAGGTGGCCAGCGACCGCCTCGACCAGATAGAAGACCCCGAACTGTCTATACAGCAGGCGATGACCGACTACAAAAGGTTGGGCTATTCCGAGCAGTGGATTAATCAGCGGATGAAAAGCATCGAAGTCCGCAAGGAACTGACCGACGAGTGGCAACGACGCGGTATCGAAGGGCAGCACTATGCCACGCTCACGGACATCATCACGCAGGAGTGGTCGGGGTTCACGACAAAGGACTACAAGAAATTCAAGGGATTGAAGAAAGAGAGCCTTCGAGACAACATGACGAACATCGAACTTGCACTTAACACGTTGGCGGAGGCCGCTACGACAGAAATATCTTCGCAGCAGCAATCCTGCGGACTGGAGCGGAGCAAGCATGTCGCCAAGAGCGGCGGTAGCGTGGCGAAGGCAGCGCGCAAGCGGTTGGAGAGTCAGTTGGGGCGGGCGGTAATCTCTCCGGCAAACGCCAAACAGTTATTGGCAGAGAAAAAGACCGCACGCCTCAACGGAGCTGCTGATAAATAGGCCGGAGGAGGTATCCTAAAAGCAAACAGCCGCAGGGCAAACCCTACGGCTGTTTGAAATTTTACTCGTTTGCGGAGCCTGCGGACTTTATTTCGAACTGCAGGCCACGCGGAAGCCAAGATCGTAGTCGCGAAAGTCGGGAGCATAGTTGAGCCGGCGCGACACGCGACAACCGACGGCGTTGTTGTACCAGCCGCCGCCCCGCGACACGCGGCCGGAGCCGCTCGACGAGCCCTGCGGGTTAACCGATGGCGAACTGCTGTAATAATTGCTTTCGTACCAGTCCGAACACCATTCATAAACGTTGCCGCTCATATCATACAGGCCCAAACCATTCGGTTTCTTCATTCCTGTCGGATGTGTTTGTTTACCGCTGTTATCGTTGTACCAAGCCACATCGTCTATTGTATTGCTCCCCGCATACTTCGTGCCGTCCGCTTGTTGTCCGCCCCGCGCCGCATACTCCCACTCCGCCTCCGTCGGCAATCGGTACGTCTTGCCCGTCAGCTGACTCAATTTCTCGCAGAACTGAACCGCCTCCTCCCAACTCACATAATACATCGGATAATCATCGCCAACGCCATATAATTTAAACGCACCCGCCTTGTCTCGCTGCTGGGCTATCGTCGTCCCCATCACCGCCTCCCACTGCGCCTGCGTCACCTCGGTCTTGCCGATATAAAAACCATCCAACGTTACACTATGTACCGGTTTTTCACTATCATACGCGTCATCGCCCTGCTCCGAGGTCGCACCCATTTGGAATGTGCCGCCTGCAACGGCAACCATCTTCAATCCCAAATCCCTTTCTTCGTCAAAGCTATGTATTAATTTCAATTGCTTGTTGCCCCCATTCGACATAATATAAACCACCGCCTCTGCCCCAAATGTATTGGGACGTTCCCACTGAACCTCTATCTTCTCCGATGCGCCCGGCGACAGTTTGCCGCTCTCCTTGCTGAAGTCTTTCACCCACTCGGCCGCCACCCTCGGTATCTCCCATTCCAGAATATTGGTGCCCGCATTCAGGATTTTGAACGATACTTTCTCTCCCCGCCTTACCTCCAATTCCTCTATATCCTCATTGTTATCGTTCACGATACGTAAATCCGTCTGCTCCTTTTCCAAGGCAATTTCTTGGCGCACGGTCTCCATGGCCTTCACCGCAATGGCACCGCTCTCCACCGTCTTATAGCCAAGTTTGCTCACTTTCAACGCATAATTGCCCGGCAATAAGTCTGCAAAGGCGAACTCTCCGTTTTGGTCTGTCACCGTCTTTTTCTCGCTCGGCACCAGTTCCACCATAGCCAATTCCAAGGGCAGTCCCGTTTCCTTGTCCGTTACCGTTCCTTTGAGGGTTCCTGTCTGTTCCGTGGGGGTGCCGCCACCATTGGTTGTACCGCCTTCTTCGCCGGTCTCGTTCGGCTTCTCACAGCCGGTGAATGTGCCGGCCAACAGGCAGAGGCCTGTCAATACGTAGAGTAGTTTTTTCATCTTGCTTTGTTTTTAGTAGTTAATAAGGGCGCGAAAGTAGGGATTTTACCATCCCGAAAGAAATGTAAGTGATTGTATTTTATTATTATAAAAGGTTATACATGCACAGAAAACGCCGGGGCGCAGAAAATTTACCCGCTCTCTATCAACCCCTTCCGCTTTCCTTTTATAATAATAAAATACTCAACACGGCGGACACATACTCTCAAAAAAAGTTATCAACATGTTAAATAACTTATTATTTGCTGTTTGCTCATCGGCAACGTACCTGTTGCCTTGGGCTGTTGGCAGTTTAATCAACTAAGGTATAGGGTATAAGGTATAGGGTAAGGCTGGCGCATTCTATGGCGGGAGGGGAAAGCGGCGGATAGGAAGTCGGCTTCCCGCGATTTGACGCACGTCGCGAAGCGACAAGTTATGAGCGGGAAACGAGCTTCCGTACAGCCGCGTGCGGGGGGAAAGTCGGTGTAGACAAAGAGCTTCCGCACAGCCCCGCGCAGTGGACTAACAGACGAGAGGAGAACGATATTGAACAAAAGACGCTGTATAATCCGTTTTTAATTGTACCGAATTCGGTACAATTAAAAACGCAGCAGGAAGCAATAACTTCGTTCTCTCGGCAGAGCCAACTTGCAAGTGAAACTTGCGGTTGTCTTTACGCTCGACTTTTTGTACCTTTTGCTTCGCAGAAGGTACGGCGTCTCGGCAGAGCCAACCTGCAAGCAAAGCTTGCGTTTGTCTCTGCGCTCAACTTTTTGTACTTTCGCGCCACTTAAAACCTACAATAATTTAAAAAGATGAGTCAGATTGCAAGCATTCATGCACGTCAGATCTTGGATTCCAGAGGAAATCCTACTGTAGAAGTCGATGTTCTTACCGCTGCCGGCTTTTTAGGCCGCGCCGCCGTTCCTTCGGGTGCCTCCACGGGTGTTCACGAAGCGGTGGAGTTGCGCGACGGGGATAAGAAATCCTTTGGCGGAAAGAGTGTGCTGAAGGCCGTAAAGAACGTTAACGAAGTTATCGGCAAAGAATTGCAAGGCATGATGGTGGAAGAACAAAACGCCATCGATGCCAAGATGCTTGCCTTGGACGGCACGCCCAACAAAGGTAAGTTGGGTGCGAACGCCATTCTGGGCGTTTCGTTGGCCTGCGCCAAAGCCGCCGCACAGGAATGCAACCAAGAACTTTACCGCTATGTGGGCGGGGTGAACGCCAACACGCTTCCCATCCCCATGATGAACATCCTCAACGGTGGTTCGCATGCCGACAGCAATGTCGATTTTCAGGAATTCATGATTATGCCGGTGGGGGCGCCTTCGTTCAGCGAAGCTTTGCGTTGGGGTGCCGAAACGTTCCACGCCTTGAAGAATGTGCTCAAGAAAAAAGGCCTTTCGACGGGTGTGGGCGACGAAGGCGGTTTCGCTCCCAACCTCAAGTCGAACGAAGAGGCTTTGGAAGTGATTCTGCAAGCCATCGAACAGGCCGGCTACAAACCAGGTGAAGACATTTTCATTGCCCTCGACCCTGCTTCGAGCGAATTCTATCTTACCGACGAGAAAGTATATCACCTGCACAAATCTTCGGGTGAAAAACTCACCTCCGCGCAAATGGCCGACTTCTGGGCCGACTGGACCAAGCGTTATCCCATCATCTCGATTGAAGACGGTATGGCCGAAGACGATTGGGAAGGTTGGAAAGCCTTGACCGACCGTATCGGGGGCAAGTGCCAACTGGTGGGCGACGACTTGTTCGTTACCAACAGCGCGCGTCTGAAAATGGGTATCGAAAAGCAGGTGGCCAACTCCATTTTGGTGAAGGTGAACCAAATCGGCTCGCTCACCGAAACCATCAACGCCGTGAACATGGCCTACCGCAATTCGTACACGGCCGTGATGAGCCACCGTTCGGGCGAAACCGAAGACACCACCATCGCCGACCTCGCGGTGGCCTTGAACACGGGTCTCATCAAGACCGGTTCGGCCTGCCGCAGCGAACGTATCGCCAAATACAACCAGCTGATGCGTATCGAGGAAGAGTTGGGCGATATGGCCTATTATCTCGGTAAGGATTTCAAGTTCCTGAAGAAGTAACCGACGGTGTTCGGGAATTGGAAAAGCGGCGGATTTTTTCCGCCGCTTTTTTTATATTTGCGCTTCGTGTCGCGTATGCAGAAAATATCATTCCTCTTGCTTGTTTTTCTCGGCTTGTTGCTTGGAAACACAAGTCTTCGGGCGCAATCCATGCCCGAAGAAAAGAGTTTTTTTTCCGTTTTTCAAACGGATACGTCCATTCGCGACGGCAATCTCGGCAACAAGGGTGTCCGACCTCGGGTGGGTTTGGTTCTGAGCGGGGGCGGTGCCAAGGGTATCGCGCACGTGGGGGCGCTGAAAGTTATCGAGGAGTTGGGCATTCCGATTGATTTTGTAGCGGGCACGAGCATGGGGTCTATCGTGGGCGGTCTGTATGCCTATGGCTATTCGGCGCATCAACTCGACTCCATTTTCCTGGCGGCCGACTGGAGGTTGTTGCTCAACGACCAGCCCGAATGGACGGATGTCTTCTACGAAGACAAAAAAAACTATATGCTGAGCCTGCCTTTCGATTTCAAGAGCGAGAAGTCGATTGTTCCCATCGGGTTCCTGCGCGGTCAGCACATCAACAATCTTTTCTATACGCTCACCTCGCAATCCTACCACTACAAGACCTACAGGGATTTCAACATTCCTTTCTTCTGTGTGGGCGCCAATATCGTGAACGGGCAACCTGTCTATATGGACAGCGGCAATCTTGCCATGTCGATGCGGGCGAGCATGGCCGTGCCGGGCGTATTCGCGCCTGTCAAGATGGACACCATGATTTTGGTGGACGGCGGGGTGCTCAACAACTTTCCCGTGGATATGATGCGGGAGAGGGGTGCCGATATTGTGATTGGGGTGGATGTGGGGTTTTCGTATGCGGGTGCGGAACGTGCCACCAGTTTTCTGGGGGTGTTGGAAGAGGTGGTCTTTATGGGCGCCAAGAACCGCGTGCTCAACAACCGCAGGTTGTGCGACGTGTTGATACGTCCCAATATGAACGGATTCAACACCACCAGTTTCGGACAGACCGACTCGCTCCTGCTGCGGGGCGAACGGGCGGCACGGAGTCCCGAAATCTACGCCCAACTGAAGAAGTTGGCCGATATGCTCGAAGGCTATGCGCCGGAACCGGAGAAAGAAAAACAACCCTATCTTCCTCCCGCGCAGGTTTTCGTGACCGACATACGCTACGAGGGACTGAAGAAATATAACGAGAACTTCATCCACCAATCGTTGCAGGTGGAAGTGAACAGGTGGAACAAACTGGAAGACATTACCGAGGGTATCAACCGTGTGTACGGCACCAACGTGTTCAGTTCGGTGACGTATGAACTGCTGGAAGACCCTCACCGTCAGGACGGCACGATATTGGTGGTGCGCCTGGAGGAATCGCCTGTCAATTCGTTCAAGGTGGGCGTGCGCTACGACAACGACCGGTCCGCCGCTCTTCTGGCAGGGGTAAAGTTCCGCAATCTCGGCTTCAAGAACTCGGCGCTGACCGCCGATGTGGAACTTTCGAGGATGTTGGCCGCCCGCATCGACTATTCGGTGCGTCCCAACTGGAGACGCCACAAAAGGGGATACTCGCTTTGGACACCGAGCGCCAACATCAGTTTTGAGTTCTATAGGGTGAACAGTTACCTCTATCGTGATCCGGACAACTTCCGCACCCAGACTTCGGAAGTACGTTCCAACCGCTACAAGGTGCGCCTCTACGGTCAATCCAATTGGAAACTCAATGTGCTGGGCTTGGGTTTCGGCTACGAATATGCCACCAACAAGGCGTTCTCCTCGAATGCGCCCCTGCGCAACGATGTGTTCAACAACTCGTATATATTCCCCTATCTCTTCTTCAAACACAATAGCTACAACCTCAAGTTCTATCCCACCAAAGGGTCGAAGATGAACATAGAGGTGAACCTGCCCGTGAAGGTGGGACGGGACGGTGACAAACAGAACGCCGCGCCGTTTTTCCTGAGCGCCTATTGGACCTCCGATTTCGCCATCGGCTTCGGCAAACATTTCGCCCTCTATCCCGGTTTCACCCTCGGTGCCATCCTCTTCCACAACGGCAAGAACATTCCTCTTCAACAACAATTCTTTCAGGGCAGCTGCTCCGATATTTCCGGATGGTATCATTCGGCTCTGCCGGGGGTACAGTTGGGGCAATCGAGCGGCTACGAACTTATCAATATACGCCTTACCGCACAAATCATGCTCGTTAAGAATCTGTATCTGAGTCTGCGCGGCGGCATCGGCAAGGCGGAATATGAATTGAGGGATATGGTGCGCCGTTGGGACCGTCTGCTCTACGGCGGCAACATCGGAATTTCGTACAATACGCCCGTTGGGCCTGTGGGATTGAGCTTCCAGACATCCAACGTGCATAGTTTCAACGTTTTCTTAAATATCGGATATTGGTTCTGAGCCCCTTGCAATAAAGCGGGTTTTAGGTTAACTTTGTAGGATTTCAGTATCCGCTTATGTTGTTTCGCCAGATAGTTGGACAAAAGGAACTCATAGAGAGTTTGATAAAAGCCGTTTCCTTGGGCAGGATACCCCATGCCCAGTTGTTTTGGGGGCCCGAGGGCAACGAGAAACTCGCCTTGGCCCTGGCCTATGCGCAATATATCAACTGCGCGAACAGGCTCTATGCCTCGCAGGGGGCGGACTTGGGCGGGCTTTCGTCGGATTCGTGCGGTCAATGTCCCTCCTGCCGCAAGTTCGAGAAATTGGTTCATCCCGACCTTCACTTCTTCTATCCCAACAATATCAACGGGGGCTCGGTGAAGAAGGATTCCCAAAGCTTGGATTACATAGACCTCTGGCGCGAGACGGTGCTCAAAAACGAGGCGGAATTCAGTTATAACGAATGGATTGAACGGATGGACATAGGCAACCGCCAAGCCATCATCAACATTCGCGACTGCGGTCAGATTCTACAGACCCTGAGCCTGAAATCGTCGGAGGCCAGATTCCGCGTCATCGTAATCTGGATGATTGAGAAACTCAGTCCCACCATTGCATCCACGCTCTTGAAAACCTTGGAAGAGCCCGAACCGCAGACGGTCTTTCTTTTGGTTTCGGAAAATACAGACCAGATTCTGCCCACGATTCTGAGCCGGACCCAGATGGTGAAGGTGCCGCGTATCGAAAACGCCGATATCGAACGGCATCTGTCGGCGCGGGGTGTGGAGGCGGAAACGGCGCACCGTGCCGCCGAAGAGAGTTCGGGCAATCTGATTACCGCCCGTCTGCGTTGTTCGCACAACGAAATCCGCGAGAATTTCCACTCGAGTTTCGCAGACTGGATGCGGTTGTGCTTTAGGGTGGACATGCCCGCTTTGGTGGCTTTTTCCGAGCGTCAGAGCGCCTTGGGGAGAGAGAATCTCAAATTCTTTTTCGAGCACTGCATGGACGAGATTCATGCCTGTCTCCTTATGGGAAATCACTGTGCCGACAGAGTGTTTGCCGATGCGGAAGAAAAGAAATTCTGGACGAATTTTTCGAAATTCGTGACCGGAGAAAACATACATCATTACTACAAAATTTTTGACGATGCCATTTTTGCCGTGGGACGTAACGCCCATGTGCCGACGCTGATTACCGACATGAGCATGGAACTCTGCCGGATATTGGCCGCGGCGCAGCAGGCCCTGAAGCGGAAAGCGGGAAATGACGCGAAAGCATAGAAAGATATGGAAGAAAACGAAGTATCTACTCCCAAGAAGAAACCCTACAAGGATTTAAGTGAAGAATTGGAGGCTCCCCGTGCGGAAATNCCCGACTTGAACGACTTTAATCAAGACGAGATTTTCGGGCGCATGAATACATGCGAGAATATCTACAACAGCCGCGGTCTGGCAAAAGCGCCCCGCGAAGCGGAGAGCGGACGCGACCGTTATGTGCAGATGTGCCGTTGCGCGCAGATGCACAGTTACGAATGGACGGACCTTTTTCCCAACCTGAGTGCGGAAAGCGACTTCCCNATCGTGCAGGTCCGNTTCAANAACACGCATAANGACTTTTTCCGTCTGCCCGAGAACGAAGACGGAAAGTCGTTCGCAACAGGCGACGTGGTGGTGGTGGAAGCGGCCAACGGACACGATACGGGCGTGATTTCACTGCGCGGCGAACTGGTGCGTCTGCAACTCAAGAAAAAGGGAATCTCCGATCTATCGGCCCTGCGGAAAATCGTGCGCAAGGCGCGTCCCAACGACCTCGACAAATGGGTGGAGACCATACAGGCCGAAAAGGAAATGCAGCGTCGGGCGCGGGTGCTGGCCGCCCAATTAGGATTGAGCATGAAGATCAACAATGTGGAAATNCAGGGCGACTTCACCAAGGCTATTTTCTATTATACCGCCGAAGACCGTGTGGATTTCCGCCAGCTCATCAAGCTCTATGCCGAAGAATTCAAACTGAGGGTGGAGATGCGNCAAATCGGAGCGCGGCAGGAATCGGGCACCCTCGGAGGTATCGGCTCCTGCGGNCGCGAACTGTGCTGCGTGACGTTCCTGAATAATTTTTCTTCGGTGAGCACGCATGCGGCAAGGCTTCAGCAGGTGTCGCTCAATCCGCAGAAACTGGCCGGGCAGTGCAGCAAGCTTAAATGTTGCCTCAACTACGAATATGAGGTGTATCGCGATGCGATGAAGTCCATGCCCGACGCTTCGGTGATATTGCATACCGAAAACGGAGATGCGCGGTGTATCAAAATCGACCCGCTCAAACGCACCCTCACCTATGTTTACGAGGAATCGCACAGCAATATCGAGTTGACGGCCGAACGTGTGTTCGACATCATCGCGAAGAACAAAGAGGGCGTGACGGTGGGCAGTCTGATTGATTTTGTCAAGCCCGACACGGAAAAGACCGAACCGAAAATCAACTTCCAGAATGTGGTGGGGCAAGACGACCTGACCCGCTTCGACAAGCCCAAGAACAATAAGGGAAAGGGGCGCGAGAAACGCACNTTGTCGAAACCTGTGCCGGCAGGCAAGACCGCTTCGGANGGGAAACCCGCCGCCGAGNCCAGAACCGTGGGCAAGCCCGTGGGAAGGCCGGTCCGCACCCTGCAGAAACCTGTTTTGANAAACGCTTCAAACAACGCTTCGCATGACACCTCCGANAAATAGACGGTTCCGTAGATGGAAAAACTTGGCCGGGNNGCTTTGTCTNTGNCTTGCGGCAGNNTCCTGCAGTTCGANNAACCTGTTGGACGANACCGGCGAGACGCCTNTNCCCGCNTGGGANTNCGANGANCCCGTATGCTTCGGNTTCTTTCTGAACGNNCCCGANACNGCNCTGCCNTGCGANTTGATATTCAGCCTCAAGCATACCGGNGACTTNGCNTGGTCGAANGCCTTTTTNCTCATCACNACGGTCTTTCCCGANATGAANACNTCNGTCGATACNTTGGAGTGTCTNCTTGCGGANCCNTCGGGNCGTTGGTACGGCGATCGTCTGGGAAAATACTATTCCATGAGCGTGCTCTACAAACAGGGCATCCGATTTCCCATGCCGGGCGAATATCGCTTTGTCATACAGCACGCCATGCGGGATGACGCGTTGAAGAACATCTCGGCGGTAGGATTGAAAATCTCGCCGACAGAACGTTAGCCGGAAAGGCTCTAAAAATTTTGGACGCATGAAAGAGAAAATCCAAGACAACGATTTTTCGAAATACCGCGGAATCCTTTGGGCTATTTTCAGCTTGATGATAGGCTTGGTCGTTGCCGTTTTCCTGCTTATCGGTTCGGGGACCTTGGGTTTTATGCCTTCCTTNGAAGACTTGGAAAACCCCGAAAGCAACCTCGCGTCCGAAATCCTTTCCTCCGACCAAATCATTTTGGGTTCGTATTATGTGGAAAACCGCTCGAACGTGGAGTTCAGCGAACTGTCGCCCTATCTGGTGCAGGCGCTGATAGCCACCGAAGACATCCGTTTCTACACCCACAGCGGGGTGGATTTGCGTTCGCTGGGACGGGTGTTTTTCAAGACCATACTGAAGCGCGACAGAAGTTCGGGCGGAGGCAGCACCATCACGCAACAATTGGCCAAGAACCTCTTTCCCCGCAAGGATCTTGGAAAAATCGGCCTGGCGTTCCGCAAGTTCAAGGAATGGGTCATTGCGGCCAAGTTGGAGCGCAACTATGCCAAAAACGAAATCATCGCCATGTATTTCAATACGATGGATTTCGGAAACAATGCCTACGGCATCAAGACCGCCGCACAGACGTATTATGGCAAACATCCCTCGGAACTGGATGTTGACGAAGCGGCCGTATTGGTGGGTATGCTTAAGGCCACGTCCTACTACAACCCCGTGCGCCGTCCCGAAAAAGCTTTGAATAGGCGCAACGTGGTGTTCGCCCAGATGTTGAAGGCGGGCTACCTCACCGAGGAGCAGTTTGCGGAAAACGCACAGAAACCCATTGACATGAGCCGTTTTTCGCGGCAGACCCATGAAGAAGGTCTGGCCACGTATTTCCGCGAATATCTGCGCCAATGGTTGGCCGAATGGTGCAACACCCACCGCAAGGCCGACGGTTCGCGCTACGACTTGTATAAAGACGGTCTGAAAATCTATACCACCATCAATTCGCGTCTGCAGAAACACGCCGAGGACGCGGTGCGGGAATGGATCGGAGGCACCTTGCAGAATGATTTTTACAAGGATGTGAGGGGGCCCTACGCACCTTTTTCGAGCGATTTGACAAAAGACGAGGTAAACCGTTTTATGGTGCAGGCGATGAAGAATTCCGACCGCTACAAGCTCATGAAGAAAGCGGGGGCGTCGCACAAGGAAATCGAAGAGGCTTTCCATACCAAGGTGCGGATGAAGGTGTTTTCCTGGCACGGCGAGATTGACACTGTGATGAGTCCGTGGGATTCGCTCTGGTATCACAAATGGTTCCTGCATTGCGGCTTGATGTCGGTGGAGCCGCAAACGGGTTATGTACGTGCCTATGTGGGCGATATAGACTACAAGTATTTCAAATATGATAATGTGACGCAGGGACGGCGGCAGGTGGGGTCCACCTTCAAGCCTTTTGTCTACACGTTGGCCATGCAGGAAGGCGAGTTCCTGCCTTGCACGCAGGTGCCCAATGTGCCGGTATGTATTCCGCTTTTCGACGGCACCGAATGGTGTCCCACCAATTCGGGACACGCGCGCGAGGGCGAAATGGTGAGTCTTCGCTGGGCCCTGGCTAATTCGGTGAACTTCATTTCGGCCTACCTCATCAAGCGTTTCCCGCCCGAAGCGGTTATCAATCTGGTGCGCCAAATGGGTATCACGGCTCCTATGGAAGCGGTGCCGTCCATTTGTTTGGGAACTATGGATATTTCGGTAAAGGAGATGACGAGCGCCATGAGCACCTATGCCAACAAGGGCATTCATATCGAACCTATTTTCGTAACCCGCATCGAAGACAAGAACGGTTTGGTTCTGGAGAATTTCACACCCAAACACGAAGAGGCCATGAGCGAAAAAACGGCCTATCTGATGTTGGATCTGATGCGGGGTGTGGTGGACGAAGGCAGTGCGGGACGCTTGCGGTGGCGTTATGGTCTGAAGCAGGCTATCGCAGGCAAGACCGGCACCACGCAAAACCACTCGGACGCTTGGTTTATGGGCATCACGCCCACGCTCACCACGGGCGTATGGGTGGGCGGTGAGCTACGCTCCATTCACTTCAACAGCATGCGGTTGGGACAGGGTGCCAATGCGGCTCTCCCTATATGGGGCATCTATATGAAAAATGTCTATGAAGACCCCGAACTGAACTTTCCCCAAGAGGATTTCGCCGCACCCGAAGGACTCAACATCGACTTGCGTTGCAAAGGCCAGACGGCTCCCGAATCGGAAGACAGTCCGCAAGAAGACTATAAACCTGTGTTGGACGAAGATCTGAACTTACACGATTTGATGTAGGCAAGACCGCTACTCCTGAAAGTAGACACGGGGAACGCGGGGAGAAATGCCGGTGAGAACTTCGTAGGGAATGGTGCCGAGTGCTTCGGCCGCATGCGAAACGGGATGTTCCTTGCCAAAGATAATGACGGTGTCTTTTTCGCGGGCTTCGACATCGGTAACGTCAATCATACACATATCCATGCAGATGCTCCCGATAATGGGTACAAGGGAACCATTGATCCACACCTTTCCGTTACCGTTTCCCAAACGACGGTTGAGACCGTCCGCATAGCCGATGCCGATAACCGCCACGGTGGTGTCGCGCTCGGCCACGAAACGCCGTCCGTAGCCCACCGCTTCGCCTTTCTTTATAGAACGGATAAGCGAAACGGAAGTCTTGAGCGTGGAAACGTTTTCCAAATGTGCCTGCATGGCTTCGTCGGTTCCCACCCCGTATAATCCGATGCCCAAACGCACCATATCGTATTGATATTCGGGAAAGTGAAAGATACCCGCCGTATTGAGGCAATGCCGCATGATCTTATAGGGGAAAGCCGCGAGGATACGCGCGCTCACCCTTTCGAAACATTCCAACTGCCGCCGCGTATACATTTCCATCTCCGGCATATCGGCGGTGGCCAGGTGGGTGAACACCGATTCCACCTTGATGCGGGGCTCGTTCCGCAAGCGCGTCAGCAAGGTTTCCGTGTCGGCTTCCTCAAAGCCCATGCGGTGCATACCCGTATCGAACGCCAAGTGTATCTTGACACGGGCGGGACGGGTTTCCCCTACATTGTCCAGATAGGCCTGCAGGCTGTCCAACACGCCGTAGCCGTAAATCACGGGTTCCACGTTTTCCTGTAAAAGGGTTTCCATACCGCCGCTTTCGGGATTCATACACATGATGGGCAGCTGAATGCCGTTGCGCCTCAAGGCCACCGCTTCGTCGGGATAGGCCACCGTAACATAGTCCACATGGTTGTATTCCAGAACATCGGCAATTTCGTGACTGCCGCTTCCGTAAGAAAAAGCCTTGCCCATCACCATCAATTTGGTTTCGGGTTTGATAAGGCTTCGGAAAAAATTAAGGTTATGCACCAAAGCCGTTAGATTGACCTCCATAACGGTTTCATGCACCCTCTTCTGCAAAAGCGCGCTGATTTTCTCGAAGGCAAAGGAGCGGGCGCCTTTGAGCAGAACGGCCTTGCCCGCATAGTCCGCAGGTTTGAAATCGGCCAAAAACGCTTGGGTATCCGGATAGAAGCGGGCGTTCGGAATGGCGGTGAAAAGCGAGGAATGACGTGTCAACGCCCGCCCCACCCCGACAAATTCTTCAATGCCCCGGGCCGCCAAAGCTTCCGCCACATCTCCGTAGAGTTCCTTCTCGGAAAGCGCCGATTGCAAAATGTCCGAACACACCACGCACCGATGATGTCCGCGACCGTATCCGCACAAGAAGTCGAGGGCGATGGTGAACGAATTGAAATCGGAATTATACACGTCGCTCACCACAAAACTGTTGTAAATTCCTTCCTTTATCTCCATCCGCATCTCCACAGCGGGAAGTCCAAGAAAACGACGGGCGATTTCGGTTTGCGGATAGCCCGAAACAAGCATGAAAAGCCAGCAGGAAAGCGCATTTTCAATAGAGGCCTTGTCGAAAAAAGGAATCCGCAAGGCAAGTTCCTCTCCTTGATACAAAGCTCGCAGAAGCATACCGTTTTCGATACGTTCCCGCGCAACGAGCCTTAAATCGGCCTCGGTATCCGACTTGCACGAAAAAGACAGCAAGCGCACGCCGCGCAAATGTTCGGCACGGGAGATTTCCCGCGTTATATCGGTATAATCGGCACTATAAATGAGTGTATCCGTGCCTTGGAAAAACTTGAGTTTCTCGCGGATTTTCTCGTCCCGACTTGCAAAACCGGCATCGTGCGCCGCCCCGATATTGGTGAAGATGCCTATCGTGGGCCGTATGATTTCCTGTAGGTTTTCCATTTCGCCACCTTGCGAAATCCCCGCCTCGAAAATACCGATGTCATGGGAACCGCCCATCTGCAACACCGACAGCGGAACACCGATCTGCGAATTGAAACTCTTGGGGCTGGCCACCGGATTTTTATCGAAATGAAGAAGGTAGGCAAGCCATTCCTTGACCCACGTCTTACCATTGCTCCCCGTGATTCCCACCACGGGAAACGAGAAACGTTCGCGATGATTTCTCGCCCATCCCTGCAGGGCTTTCAAAGTGTCGGGAACCACCAGGAACACGGCTTCGGGCATCCTTTCCTCCCACCCTGCCACCGCCGGAGCCTCGCTCACCAAAAAATAGCGCACACCTTTTTGGTAGAGCGGTTCGATATAGCGGTGTCCATCGTTGTTGCGCCCCACCAATGCCACAAACAGGCAATGTTCCGCACGCGAGAAACTGCGGCTGTCTATCAACACCCTCTCGATACGCACCTGCGCATCAAGATGCTTTCCCACCGCCTGCGCTCCCGTGCGGGCAACCACTTGTTCCAGACAAACCGGTTCTATTTTCATTATCGCACAAAAAACTTGTCTTGAAAACTAATCGTCCTCGCGGCTGTCCCGACGCGAAGAACCCGTGCATGGCAAGGGATTTTCAGAGAGACGTCGGTAGAGCATACGCGAAGCGTCTATGTCTATGGCCGTACAAAGAGCACGGAACAGACTGCGGAACGATTCTTCGGGGTTGAGCCCTTCGAAGACGGGTTCGATATGCACCACCGGCAACGAGGCCGTGTAGTAGCACGATTCCGATTTGCCGTACAGCGAGAAGCAAAGGTTCATCTGTTCCTTATACATACAGAGGACCGCATCGAAAGCCCTCGCTTCGGGCGAATTGAAGAAGGTGCCCGCCGCATAGGGGCCGAAAACAGGAATACCGCTCTCGAACAACGACACCACCACGGGTTTTATCTTTCCCGTATCGGCGGCGGTGAGTTCTCCCGACGTATGGTCTTTGTTGGTGCTCAAAACCGCAATGCGGGGCGTGGTGATGGAGAAATCGGATTTGAGCGTCTGATACAAATCGCGGATACGCTGTTCCACACGTTGGGGCGTGAGATAGGCCTCGACGTTCTCTCTGTCGGCGCCCGTCAGGAAACTCAGACGGAGCCGGCCTCCGCAAAGCAGCATACGGAATGGATTTCCGTTTTCGGCGGTGTGGACGGCCTGCGCCACCATCATCGCCGTATTCTTGAATTCGGGATGACGGCTGCGGATATTGGTCTCCGAAACGGGCAAAGAAACCAAAGCCCGCAGATGTCGGCTCTTCAAATCCGATACGGCCTTCTCGAGCAAAAAATAGGCATCGTCCGCATCTTGTTCCTCGTTGGCAATCATCTGCAGGCGCTTTCCTTTTATATCCTGCACCTGCTTCTGCACCAAAGGATTCATCTCGCCCATGCCCACCGCTTTCGCCGCTGCGGCCCATTTGGCGGGCGAACCATAGACAAAGGGCAACGCCGTTTCGAAAGCGCTTGCGTCGGCCAGGAGCCGCGCCATTGCCTCGTATTCGAACACGCTTCCGTCTCCTTGAAAAACGCCTATCTTGAGCCTTTCTTCCTTGTCCTGTCTTACGGGACGGCTATGAATTTCTTTCTCCATGCTTTCTTATTTTTTTGAGGAACGTGCCTTTTCCAAACCGCCGTTTTCCGCATATTCCCGCAGAAATTCCACCAATAGACGCAAACCGTAGGCCGTGGCTCCGGGGCCTCTGTATCCGTCGCGCTTGGAAAGATATTCCACACCCGCCACGTCAAGATGCACGAACGGACATTCGCCCGCAAAATGCTTGATGAATTTGGCCGCGGTAATCATACCCGCAGAACCGCTGCCGCAGTTCTTGAGGTCGGCCACTTTGGAAGCGAGTTCTTTTTCGTATTCCTTCCACATGGGGAAGAAGCACAGTCTTTCGTGCGTCCGCGCACCGGCCTGCAACAGGGATTCCGTATAACGGTCGGCGTTTTCCTGCATCGCCGCGATGCCCTGCGAACCCAAGGCCCGCGAGGCCGCCCCTGTGAGCGTGGCCACAGTCACCACCAGTTCGGGATCGAAAGTCTTGCAACCATAGGCCACCGCATCGGCCAAAATCAAACGGCCCTCGGCATCGGTATTGACAACCTCCACTGTGGTGCCATCGTACATATTCAGTATATCGCCGCACACCATCGCATTACCGTTGAGGCGGTTGTCGGTGGCGGGCATCAAGGCCTTGACGTAAACCGGCAGTTTGAGCGCCGCCACGGCCCGCACCACGCCCATCACCACGGCCGCCCCCGCCATATCGGTTTTCATTTCGTCCATATAACTGCCGGTCTTGATATTCATGCCGCCGGCATCGAACACAATACCCTTGCCCACCAGCACAATCGGCTTTTTATTGACCGCCTTGGCGGGCTTATATTCCATTTCGGTGAAAGAGGGCTTGTCTATACTGCCTTGATTGACACCGAGCAAGCCTCCCATACCCGATTGACGCAAACGCGCCTCGCTCCACACCTCCACCTTGATGCCCGATTTCGAAGCGGTTTCCCGCGCCGCATCGGCCAACTGCGCGGCATTGAGTGCGGAAAAGGGCAAATCTATCAAGCGGCGGGCACGCTTCACCTCCTCGCAAAGCGCTTCCACCCGCGCCACCTGTGCCTCACTCACCACCAAAGACCGGAAAGAGAAACGAAATGCCCTTTCCTTTTTCTTCTTGAATTCATCGAAGTGATAGTCGGCCAAATAGAGTCCCTCCATAAAAGCCAACACTTCCTCGTCGTTCTGCCAGGTGGTGTCGATGATTTCCGCCTCAAAACATTTTTCGGTGCGCAAAACCGTCACCACATCGGCTGCGGTGGAACGGATTTTTTCGAGACGTTCCGCAAGACTCAGGTTCTTTTCTGTGGGTGCGAAACAGATGAAATGCGGCACGGGCAAGGGGAAAAACGTATGGGATTTTTCGTCCTTAAGACGTGTTGCAGCATGGTGCAGTTCCTCGCGGGTGGGTCTTCCCGACCCTGTCTTTTGGAAAAGTTCCGCAGGGGTGTCCGCATTCACCAGATAAATCTCGGCTACCGCAGCCGAAGTCTCTTTTTTCATAACTTTCTCTCTTTAAAACTATGCGTCTTAAAACTATGCGTCGGCCATCTCTACCGCTTTGGCCATACGGGTGGCGGTGTTGCCGTGGTGCAGTTCAAAATTCGGACAGTCTTCGTGACGGCCCGACGAACAACACGGCGCACCGCTCTCCCGTGCGGCGCAGCGATGACTGAAAGTGCCGTTTTTCTTAAACAGCACCCGCACACTCAACGCCACAAGGCAAAATGCCACAACAAGCAAGGTAAGAACCAGCAACATCATGCAGGATTATTCTTCGGTGGAAGCGGGTGCCTTGCCACCTTCGTCCTTGGCACGCAAAGCCTCGCGAACTCTCTGTTCCAATTCGTCGCTCAATTCGGGATTATCGGCCAAAAGCTGCTTCACCGCATCCCGGCCCTGTCCCAATTTGGTATCGTTGTAACTGAACCACGAACCACTTTTCTTGACGATGTTGAGATCGACACCCAAGTCGATAATCTCGCCCACCTTAGAAATACCTTGTCCGTAGAGCAAATCGAATTCGGCCTGACGGAAAGGAGGCGAAACTTTGTTCTTCACCACCTTGACGCGCACGCGGTTGCCCACGGCATTGTCACCTTCCTTAATCTGCGAGATGCGGCGGATATCCAAACGCACCGAAGCGTAGAATTTCAAGGCGTTACCACCCGTGGTCGTTTCGGGATTTCCGAACATCACCCCGATTTTTTCACGCAACTGGTTGATGAAGATACAGCAGCAACCGGTTTTGCTGATGGTGGAGGTGAGTTTACGCAGAGCCTGCGACATCAGACGGGCATGCAACCCCATTTTGGAATCGCCCATTTCCCCTTCGATTTCGCTACGGGGCGTAAGGGCCGCCACCGAGTCGATGACAATGATGTCGATAGCGCCCGAACGAATCAGGTTGTCGGCAATTTCCAAAGCCTGCTCGCCGTTGTCGGGTTGCGCCACCAGAAGGTCGTTGGTGTTGACGCCCAATTTCTGCGCATACACGGGGTCGAACGCGTGTTCGGCATCGATAAAGGCCGCGATACCGCCATTTTTCTGCGATTCGGCAATGGCATGAATGGCCAGCGTGGTCTTACCCGAAGATTCGGGACCGTAAATCTCCACGATGCGGCCTTTGGGGAAACCTCCTACACCGAGGGCCATGTCCACCCCTATCGAACCGGTGGAAATCACTTCGAGGTTCTCGATGGCGGGATTGTCTCCCAATTTCATCACCGCACCCCTGCCATACGATTTCTCGATTTTGTCCAGCGTAAGTTGCAGGGCCTTCAATTTTTCGTCATTGCGGGAAGGAGCGCTCTCCTCCCGTTCTTCTTTCTTCGCCATAAAGCTTATTTTTTTCTATGTTCTACAATCTTTTTATGATTCGAATCCGAGGCAAAATTACGGCTTTCCTTTCTTAATTTTTCCCAACAAACGTTAAAGTTTTGTTAAAAATCCAATGCCTCGTTCAAAAATCGGTTGAAAGGCACCGCCACCACCAAGCCCTCGAGCAGTTTTTGCGCGAAACCGGCGGCGTTCACCTCCCTGTCGGTCACATTCCGGGAAATGAAATAATGGCGGTATTTCAACAAATCCATATCGGGAAAGTCCCGGTCGTATCCCCTCGGGGCCACTTTCAAACGCATGCTTTCGTCCATCGTTCCGCCATACACTTTCTTCATGTCCGGTGCCTGAAGAATCTTCCGAAGAGCCTGCGACTGAAAGTAGATGCCGTCGCGCACTTTCTTCTGTCTGTCGGGTGGAAGCCCGTAGACTCCCGCACCGAACATGCACTTGCCCGGTTCAAGATGGATGTAATAGCCCGAACACATGCCGTGACGGCCTTCCTTGGAAAGAAACGTGCCGATATAATCCTTATAGGGACGCTTATCGTTGGAGAAACGGGTATCGCGGTAAATACGGTACATGGCTTTCCGTGCGTCCACCAACGCAAGGTCCTTGTCGTACTTCACCAAATGCGCCACCAACCACACCATAAAGTCCTCCACCCGCGCCTTTACCTGCAGATACTCGCCTTTGTGGGCGTTGAACCAATCCCTGTCGTTGTTTTTCGACAAGGTTTTCAAGAAATCCAAAACGCCTTCCAGCGAAGGAGCGGTTTCCCTTTTCATCTGTACCATATCACAAGTTTATGAAATCCATCATCTTACCTTTCGCACCAAACTGATTCCGTCGCGCAGGGGCAACAGAATGTTTTCCGTGTCGGGGTCGTGCTGCACCATGTCGTTGAACGCACACATAGCCTGCGTGTCCTTGTCGTGGAAGCGGGCGTCGAGCACCTTGCCGCTCCAGAGCACGTTGTCGGCCAAAAGCCAGCCGCCCGCCTTCAACAGGCGCTTCAACAGCGGGTAGTATAGCGTGTAGTTCCGTTTGTCGGCATCTAAAAAAATCAAGTCGAACGAGGCGGGCGGCAATGTCGGCAGTATATCCGAGGCCTCCCCGAGCCTCAATTCGGCCTTGTCCTGCAGACCGGCTTCGCTCCAATAGGCGCGGATACGGTCTTCCAACTCGGGATTATGTTCGATGGACAGCAGACTTCCGCCCTCCTTCAAGCCTTTGGCCAGACAAAGGGCCGAATAGCCGGTATAGGTGCCCACCTCCAAAATCCGAAAAGGAGCTATCATTCGGCTAATCATCTCCAACAACTTGCCTTGATAGCCGCCCGAGAGCATACGCGGGTCGAGCACGTTGACGTGCGTATCGCGCTCCAACCGCTCCAAAAGAGGCTCGGCGGGCGTGGTATGCGCCTCGGCGTAGCGCTGCAAATCTTCGGGTATCAAGGTGAAATCGTTGTCCATAATCTACTAAACAAAGTTAACCAAAATCTTCGGAAAAGGCGAAAAAGTTTTACTATCTTTGAAAACTGATTTTTAACCCTTTCAAAACCTGTTGTAAAGATGTTCGAAGAAGTGGAAACCGCCGTGGTGATCCTGAATTGGAACGGACGCGAATTTCTGGAACGTTTCCTGCCCCGTCTCGTTGAATGTACGCAAAGTCCCGATATAGCGCTCGTGGTGGCCGACAACGCTTCTTCCGACGACTCGGTGGCGTTCATGCAGACCCACTACCCTCAAATCCGCCTTATCCTCAACCCCGAAAACGGAGGGTTCGCCAAAGGCTACAACGATGCGCTCGCGCAAATCAAGGCCAAATTCTACGTCTTGCTCAATTCCGACATCGAGGTGACGCCCCATTGGGTGGAACCGATTATCGAACAGATGAAAGCGCATCCGGAGGTGGCCGCCGCCCAACCGAAACTGCGTGCGTTTCACGATAAGGCACGCTTCGAATATGCCGGGGCTGCAGGCGGTTTCATCGACTATCTCGGCTATCCTTTCTGCCGTGGACGGATTTTCGACTGCGTGGAAACCGACAAGGGGCAATACGATACGCCCTGCGAGGTGTTTTGGGGCACCGGCGCCGCCCTTTTCGTGCGGGCCGACCTATATCATGCCTGCGGAGGGCTCGACAACGACTTTTTCGCCCACATGGAAGAGATAGACCTCTGCTGGCGGCTCCGGAACAAGGGATATAAGATTATGTATTATCCGCAATCGGTGGTGTATCACATTGGCGGCGGCACCCTGCCCAAGAGTTCGCCCCGAAAGACCTATCTCAACTTCCGCAATAATTTAGTATTATTATACAAAAACCTGCCCGAAAAGCAACTTAAAAGCGTATTTTTCAAACGTTTCTTCTTGGATATGATTGCGGCGATGATGTTCCTGATGAAGGGAGCGACGGGCGATTTCAAGGCGGTTTTCAAGGCGCGTCGGGATTTCCGCCGTGCCAAACCCCTGCACAAAGCCAAACGGAAAGCCATCGCACCCCAAGCCTGTCCGCTCGTTTACGGAAAGAGTATCGTGATAGAATACAATTTCAAAAAGCACAAGACTTTCGGTGAGCTCGACCCCAAGAAGTTCTCGTAGAAAACCTACTTTTCTGCAAGCAATTCCTTCATGGCGAGAATGCCGAGACGGTAGGAGTCCATGCCGAAACCCGCAATCGTGCCCTTGCAGGCGCTTCCTATCAGACTTGTCCTGCGGTATTCCTCGCGGGCGGCCACATTCGACATATGAATCTCGATAACCGGCACGGGCACGGCGGCAATGGCATCGTGAAGCGCCACGGATGTATGCGTGTAGCCGCCCGCATTGAGCAGAACCGCCCGTCCTTCCAGCCCGCAGGCCTGTATCATATCTATCAACTCTCCCTCTACGTTGCTCTGCCCGTAGGAAAGATCCACATCGGGAAACATATCGCGCAAGCAAGGAATGTATTGTTCGAAAGATTGCTTGCCATAGATACCGGGTTCCCGTTGTCCCGTCAGGTTCAGATTGGGTCCGTTGATAATCGCTATTTTCATCGTTTTCGCATTATTCATTTTAAACGCCTCAAAATTTGGAATAGATGAACTCTTGCGGAACAATGTTGCGGATATTGACCAACAACGCAACCACCGCAAGACAGATGAGGAACTTGAGCCAAAGGGGGGCGCGGTAGAAAAAGCGCGACAGGTTTTGTTTCTGCCGTTCCTTGACTCCCAGCATCACCACGAAAACCGCAGCCATGACAAGCCAAATCGACCGATAGTGCACAAGCAGATCTCCCACCGCCGCCCACGGGGTCGGACTGAACATCTGCGTCAGAATCAGCGTGCCTTTCTCAACGGAAGCGGTCTGAAAGAAAATCCATCCGAAGCATACGATATGGAAGGTAAGCACCCAACCGACTATCTGTGTAAAACGGTTGCGGTTTACCTGTCTGTCCCAACCCGTAAGCTTTTCCAGCATCAGCAGAAAACCATGAAGGGCACCCCAAAGTACAAAACCCCAGCCCGCACCGTGCCATATTCCCGCCAGAACCATCGTGAGCAAGAGGGCCGCACACATATGCCCCACGCCATGCCGGTTGCCTCCGAGGGGAATGTAGAGATAGTCGCGGAACCATGTGGAAAGCGTGATATGCCAACGGTGCCAGAAATCGGTGAGCGAAGAGGCTTTGTAGGGGGAACGGAAGTTTTCGGGCAGATGGATGTCGAACAAGGCCGCCACACCGAGCGCGATGTCGGTATAGCCCGAAAAGTCGCAGTAAATGCGCAGGGCGTAGGCATACATCGCCATCCAGGTTTCAAATCCCGTAAAGAATTGCGGATTCTCGAAAACGGGATTCACGAAATTGAACGCCAGATAGTCGGACACCGCCACTTTCTTAACCAAACCCAAGAGAATGAGCCCCACCGCCCGCGAGAACTCGCCGCTGCCGAGCATATAGGTCTTCTTGAGTTGCGGCATAAATTCCCTGGCGCGCACCAGCGGTCCCGCCACCAGTTTTGGAAAGAAACTCATGTAGAGCGCAAAATCCACCCAATCGCGCGAAGCCTTCACGACGCCCCTTTTCACATCCATCAGATAACTCAAAGCCTGAAACGTAAAGAACGAAAGCCCCACCGCCGGAAACATCTTTTGCCACAGGCCCGCCACCTCTTCGCTCATGCCACCCTCTCCCCAATAATACAGGGCGAAACTATCGGCATACTTAAACACAACTATCAAAAGCAGATTCAACACCACCCCCCAGGCAAGCCACGCCCCGGGCCGCCCCCCATCGCGAGCATTCTCCATGCGCAATCCCAAAGCGAAATTGAAGAGCACCGACATCAGCAAGATTCCCACCAGCACGCCCCCCACCTTATAGTAGAAGAAAAAACTGCACAGCAAGAGAAACACATTACGGGCCCGCGGCCTTTTATAGAAAAGACTGTAGCCGCCGAGAGCCACCGCCAGAAAAATCCAAAAGGAGATGCCGGTAAAGGAGAAGCCCGCATCGGGAGCATATAGGAAAAAGTCTGTCAAGAAATTGAAAAAAGCGTTTCCTTCCATAGCCTATTCTCCTTGTAGTTGTTTGGCGCGCAGGAGCATCAGGTTCTTGCGCTCGCGCAGAAGAAAATCGCGGTATTGATTGAGGAAGGCCTTGTAGAAAAGGGTTCCCGCCACTTCGGCACCGCGCTCGGTAAAATGCACGTAGTCGGAAGAGGCCAACGCCGGCGAAGCTTCCGCCCAGCGTTTCATCGAATTCTTCCCACCCATCGCCTCGCACAAATCCCAATAAATGCAACCTGTCTGAAAGGCCACTTCCCTTTGAATCCGCCGAATCTGCTCCACGTCCGAAATCTGCCCCGCCCGCAAGTTCCCCTGCGGTTTGTCGGCCACGCCCACCACAATCACCGGCACATCGGGCATCTGTGTGCGGACATAGGTGAGTTCCTGCAGAAGCAACAGGCGGAAATAGCTGTAGTCGTGATTCTGCGCGGAGGTATTCTTGAGGGCGTTCACTCCGAACTGATAAATAATCAGACCCGTATTCAGAAGCATATATTGGTCGGCGAGGAAACGGCGGTTGTTGGGCGTGAACACCGTGCCCGCCCCGCCCCGCACGGCAATGTTGTCTACACTCACGCCGACCGTATCGTTGGCGGCAAGCGCATAGAGTGTGTGATTCTTGCGCAATTCCACTTCGAGGTCGAGTTTGCGGATGCCGGGGGCAAGCGGATATGTGAGGCGTTTCTGCCCGAAAGTTTCGAGCTGTCCCTCCGCATGTACCGTCTTTCCGTCTTCCGAAAGACGCAGGGATGAAGCGGGAAGGTCGGAATGCACCAAAACATCGACGAAAGGAGCGTCGAAATCCTCCGGAAATCTGTATTCGAGCGTTCCGGCCACCTTCTTTTTGGAACGCACGAGGGTCTGCAAGGGAGGACAGGTGAGATGCGCGTCGTAGATGCCGTAGTTGCCCCGACGTGAGTTCTTCTCGGCTTTTACCGTATGCCATGCGCCCGACACAGTGGGTTGCAAGGCATGATACGAGGCGAAGAGAGGCAGCAAACCGGGGCCTCTGCCGCCGAAATCGTCTTGAAAGAAACGGCGTAAGGTAGAGGTGATGCGGTCGTTTTCTATCTGAGAATCACCAAAATGAAGAATCCGCACGAAATCCTTGCGGTTGCCGGCCAACGCCTCCGTCCAGAAATCGGGTTTGGCATACCATTCCCGTAGGCTTTCGGCGTAGTCGGGATTACGCATCACCAGCAATTTCACAAAAAAATCGTCCAGAAGCGTGCGCCCTGTCTGCGAGGAATCGAATTCGAAAGGCGTGACGGGAATACCCTGCAGTTCTTCGTCCAGAAAGATATCGGCATCCAAGCGATAAATCCTACGGTAAAAGTTCATCAGCGTATCTTGCGCCCATACCTCCTGCAGACTCAATATCTCTCTGTCTTCCTCCTGCACCCACATCTTTCCGCGTCCCTGCCAAAGCCCCTGCCAACGTCCTTGCGGCAACAGAACCACCCTTTCGGTACGCAAATTCAGAAAACCCTCATACCCCGCACGTCTGCCCAAAATGTCGGCCAGCAGAAGCACCGACACGATTCCCGCAAGAAATAAGAAACTGCGAAAAGGTTTCATGACAACGCTAATACTGTTTTACCTCCAAAACCTGCCCGGGGTAGATGATGCCCTTTTTGTTCAGATTGTTGCTCTTGATGATTCCATTGACGGTGGAACCCGGATAGCGCTTGGAAATGGAATAGAGGGTTTCTCCCTTCCTTACCGTGTGGTAGGACGTCTTATGCTTTTCCATTTCGATTTGCGAAGGACTCTTGCTCACCGGCGTGTTGTCGCGCGGCCGCGTGGTGGTCATATTCACCTTTCCCGAAGAGGAAACCGCAGCCTGGTCGGCGGGGAAACGCAAGGAAGAACCGTTCTTGACAGGACGGTCGTCGGTATAGATGTAGAGAATCTGGTTAGGAAATATCGTAGTGGATTTCAAGTTGTTCCACTCCTTAATCTGCGCCACGCTCACATGAAATTTCGAAGCGATGCCAGAAAGGGTCTGCCCTCTCTGCACCCGATAGGGAAAACGGACGGGTGTGGCGGGAATCACATTCGCCGAATCGGCAAAGATGTCCGTTTCGTTTTCCATGAACTTCACGACAAAGTTGACGGGGAGCCGCAGACTGTAGAAATCGGTGTTTCCCGGAATCACATCCCGCTTGTATTGAGGGTTGAGATCGCGGATTACCTGAATGGGAATCTCCAGTTTTTCGGCCACCACATTCAGGTTCAAATCGTGTTCTATCATCAAGGTGTCGGTGAGAAGAGGAAAATTGAGAGGTTCCTCGAACCCGTATTCCTTGTAGTAGTTCATTACATAGGTGGCACCGATGAAAGCCGGCACATAGCCTCGGGTTTCGCGCGGCAGAAAAGGATAAATCTGCCAGAAATCGGTCTTTCCCTGCGCCTTGCGGATGGCCTTGTTTACGTTGCCCGGTCCGCAGTTATAGGCCGCTATGGCCAGAATCCAATCGCCGAAATTGTCGTAGAGGGTTTTGAGATAACGGGCCGCCGCATCGCTCGCCTTGGCCGGATCGAGCCTTTCGTCTACGGTCTGGCTTATCTGCAGGCCATACATCTTGCCCGTCTGATACATGAACTGCCACGGTCCCGAAGCCCCTACCCGCGACACCGCCCTCGGATTGAGCGCCGACTCGATGATGGCGAGATATTTGAGTTCCTGCGGCACGCCGTTGCGTTCCATAGCCTGTTCGAACACGGGAAAATAATATTGCGACAGGGCCAGCATCACATCCACCTGCTGGCGACGTTTGTTCACATATACATCGATGTAGTTGCGTACTTTCTGATTGTAGGGTAGTTTGACCACAAAATTCTCGCTGAGCCCCTCCAAACGGGCCTTGTAAACGGAATCCGCCTCGTTGTAATAGGGAATGTCTCCCCCCAACGAAGCCCGTTCCTGCACTCTCGCGGCCGCGATACTGTCTTGCTCTTTACGGTAGTTCTTGTCGAAAAACCTCAACTGTCCCGAAAGGAAGAATTCCTCCACCAGCTGATGGGAAAGACTGTCTTCCCGATTGATGTGCCGCACCTGAGGCGCCACTTTCTCCGCACGGACGCCGACGGTGTCCGTGGCGGTATGGACGGCGGCTGCGCGGGTCCGCACCCGCGCCTGCGAAGGCGTGAAACACGTGGCCGTTCCCGCAAGGAGAACACCTAAAAGTAGTATGATCTGCTTTCTTTTCTGCATGGCAAACCTACAAAGATACGAAAAGTTGAGCGCAAAGACCAAATCTATCCGAATTCCATTACATTTGTCCCTTGTAAAAAACTTACGGACCATGCGATTTTTCAGATTTTCGGTTTCGTGGACAGCCTGCTTGGTTTTGGCGACCGCAAGCCTTGTTCCCGCATCTCTCTGCGCCCAGGAAAAGGCACGCACCCACAAAAACACTGCGGAGTCTCTGCCCCGCAACAATCCGAATTTAGTGGAGAATAAAATGGGGACACTCCTGCAGATGATCCGCTACGCCTACGTGGAAGACATCGATATGTCGCCCATCGTGGAGAAAGGCATCGTGGAGATGCTCGAACAACTCGACCCGCATTCGGCCTTCATTCCCGCCAAGGAAGTGGAAAAGGCCAACGAACCT
>JAAVBQ010000028.1 GCA_014803485.1 bacterium
GAACTTACGCTTACCAGCGGCGAACTCACCGAGACCATTACGGTTACGGCTATGATCAAGCCCGATCTTACCGTAGTTGCGACGCTTTCGATGAACACCATTGAGGGCACGCCCGTGAGCGAGAAGGTTACCGTAAAGGGTACGACTCTCAAAAATGACGTTACCGTTGCCTGCCCCGAGGGCAACTTCAGCGTATCGCCCGCTACCTTGGATAAGGATGCCGTGATGAGTGAAAACGGTACCGAATTCACCGTTACGTTCAACGGCGAAAAGGAGGCCGACACGGTAGAACTCACGCTTGCCTGCGGCGAACTCACCAAGACCATCACGGTTACGGCTACGGCCACGCCCAAAGGCAATGAATGCGAGGCGCCCGCGAACCTGAAGGCTAGGGTGGATGACAACAACGTTACCCTGACGTGGGAAGGCGAAGCCGAAAAATACCGCGTGGTGGTTCTCTTGGGTGCGGATACGGTTCGCAATGAAGTGGTAACGACCAAGTTGCATGAACTCAACGCGCTCAATGCGGGTACTTACAGCTGGGCGGTGGCTTCGGTTTGCGAGGACGGCGAACAATGGGCTGACGGCGAGGACTTTGAAGCGAAGGAGCCGGTTATTTCCGCCAACGAGGCTGCCGAGGGTCTTGCGTTCCGTATCTATCCGAATCCTACCGCAGATGTGTTCTATGTGGAGGTGGCCGAAAGCGCCCGCATGGAGATCTTTACGGTGGGCGGTGTGATGATCCGCAATGCCGAACTGACCGCCGGCAAGAACGAAATCCGTCTTGACCACAGCGGCATCTACTTTGTCCGTCTCACCGGTGCTCACGGTGCTGCCGTGAACCGCGTGATTGTGAAGTAGTAGGATTTCGCTTGAAACTCCAAAGGGGCGGCGGGGAAAAATCCCCGCCGCCCCTTTTTTTATTNCGCAAAATCTCGCACTTCCCTAAGATAGCCATTTTCGCCTTATCTTTGCTTTCTTGTAAAAAAGACAGCAAGTGAGCGAAGACAGAACTATCGAGATTATGGCGCCAGTGGGCTCCTTTCCCGCTTTGCAGGCGGCTGTGCAGGCCGGTGCGGGCGCGGTGTATTTCGGCGTGGGCAAACTCAATATGCGGGCGCGGGCGGCCCTGAACTTTCAGGTGGAAGACTTGGAGGAAATCTGCCGTATCTGCCGCGAGCACCACATCAAAACCTACCTCACGCTCAACACGGTGATTTACGACGAGGAAATCGAACAGAGCCGCAAGGTGTTGGAGGCGGCGAAACAAGCGGGCATCTCCGCCGTCATCTCCTCCGACTGGTCGGTTATCGGATACGCCCGCAGCATAGGCCTCCACGTGCATATCTCCACCCAATGCAACATCACCAACATAGAGGTGGTGAAATTCTACGCCCAATTTGCCGATGTGATGGTGCTGGCGCGCGAATTGAGCCTGGCGCAGGTGGCGGAAATCATCCATCAGATTGATATGCAGAATATCTGCGGTCCGTCGGGAGAGAAAGTGCGCATCGAGATTTTCGTGCACGGCGCCTTGTGCATGGCCGTGTCCGGCAAATGCTACCTGAGTCTGGACCATTACAATTCTTCGGCCAACCGGGGCTCGTGCCTGCAACTCTGCCGCCGTCCCTACAAACTCTCGCAGACCGACGGCGAGAAAGACGTGGAAATCGAAGTGGACAATGCCTATCTGCTCTCTCCCAAAGATTTAAAAACCATAGACTTCTTGGATAAAATCCTCGATGCGGGGGTGCGCGTGCTGAAAATTGAGGGGCGCGGTCGCACGGCCGATTATGTAAAGACGGTGACGCGTGTCTATCGGGAGGCGGTGGAGGCATGGCGGACAGGGAATTACGACCGCGCCCATATCGAGCGCTGGAACAAGGAACTGGAAACCGTCTACAACCGAGGATTTTGGGGCGGCTACTATCTGGGACAGAAAATGGGAGAATGGGCGCCCAAATACGGTTCGAGCGCCACCACGCGCAAAACCTATATCGGAAAGATAACCAATTTTTTCGACCGTGTTTCGGTGGCCGAACTCAAAGTGGAGGCGGCCAATATCAAACCCGGCGACAAATATGTGATTATCGGACAGACCACCGGAGTTTACGAAGACACGGTGCAGGAAATCCGCATGGACGATGTTCCCGTGGGCGAGAGCGTGCAGGGCACGTATTGTTCGCTCAAGACCCAAAGCGAAGTGCACCGAGGAGACAAACTCTACCGCGTGGATCGAGTCTAATCAGCTCACCGCCAACACATACCGCAAGCGCTTGATCTTGCCGTCGGGACGGAGTAGTTCCACCAAGACAGCATATATCCCCGCCCGCAGCACACGCCCGCTGTCGTCCACCGCATCGTAGCGCAGGCTCCCGCCCGCACCCAACAACTTCTTGTTGCAGAGTTGGCGTACCTTTCGTCCCCTTTCGTCGTACACCGCCATCGAACAGACGAAACCGTCGAGGCGGTTATCCCACGTCAATACCGTAAAATCGTTCTGTCCGTCGTTATTCGGTGTCACCAAAGGCGGCGTGAACGTGAAATAAGCTTCCTGCCCCTCCTGCGTGGCGGGATAGGCATGCGAGTTCTCGCAACCCGGCGTGGCGAAACCCGAAGTCTCGGCCGCCGACATCCAATTTTCGGGAAGAAGCCCCGAAACTTCCGCCCGCAGACGTTCCAAGGCCACGCCCTTGGTGTCGTTCAGAAGCCAATGATGCGATGATTCGCTATACAGGATTTCATCTATCAGCACCGTATCGCGGTGCAGACTGTCGCCTTTGGGAGGAATCCACAGCAAGCGCAGATAGCCTTCCTTATTGTCTAAAGTGGGAAAAGTCTTGGCNGTGAAGATGTTTTCGCGACAGGCCGANGNNGAAAGCGCCACTTTCCGCGCNTCNTTCGCCCANNCCNNATAGGCACCCGCNTCCAAGACCGCCGTATCGTCNGTNANNTTATAGTATTTCCANNCCTCNTCCTGNNNNATGNCCAACGCCCANTTCCNNANGCNGAAAGNCGTATCGGTGCGGTTGAAGAGCTCCACATAACGGCTCTCGCCCGTGGCGGGATTGAACATCACTTCGTTCAGCACCACCCCNCCGAAAGANGGAATGAGCGCGGCGAGGGAGTCCGCTTCGGAAAGGGCCGTATCTTCTTCCTCCGGAGGGACTTCCTCGGGAACACGCCCCGTATACACATAGGGGAAAGCGTACATCGTGGCGCGGGAAACGGTTTTGTACGCACACTGCATACCCACATGGGTGGGCAGGAACCTATCGTTCCACGCCGGTCCCAAGACCTCGCCCGGCAAGGCCTCGCCGTCTTGTTCCCAGCGGGCGGTGTTCGACACCCCCGGCGCGTGGAGAAGCCTCCACACGCCCCCGGTGTCGAACACCGCCCGCACCCGCATCTTCATCTGCGACTGCTTCGAAAACAGCGTGTTGCCCTGCCACACCTGCCGCAAGGTGTCGGGAGTACGCTCCCACAGTTGCCAATAGTTCACACTTCCCTTCTCTCCCAAATGCAGATAGAGGGCATAAGCCGAGTCTGCGGACGTGTCCGCAGAAGCCGCCAGATAGAGTCGCAGGGTATTGGTGCTCGAGGGCACGAAGCCCAAGTCGAGGGAGAACTCGATGCAGAAAGCCGAATCTTCCGGCAATCCATCCCTATAAAACGCCCTCCGAAGCCCTATGTCGGAAGCCTCGGCAGGCCCCCTGCTCTCCAAGCCCCGTTCCGTGCAGGCGAAAAAGGTTGTATCGCCCTGCCAAAGACGCAAATCGGTGGAAAAATCGTCCCTCCATTGCGCCGATACCCGCAGACCTGCCATCGAAAAGCAGAACGCGAGAAAAATTTTAAGGTGTTTTGTCCGTTTCATTCGTGCGGTTTTGTAATTTTACCCCCGAATCGGACGCTCTTGCGGAGCCTCCGTTCTCCTTGATATCGTTCGGAAACGGATTTTATCGAAGGGAACAGCCTCCAAAGACGCCATATATACTTATCAATCATACAAATAAAAATTTATCAACCATGAAGATTGCCGTTGTGGGAGCCACGGGTTTGGTAGGCTCCAAGATGTTGCAGGTTCTGGAAGAATACGGCCTGACCGATATAGAACTTCTGCCCGCCGCCTCCGCGCGCAGTGTGGGCAAGGAAATTGATTTCGCGGGACGGAAACATAAGGTGGTTTCGGTGGAAGACGCCATCGCCGCCCGCCCCGACTACGCCATTTTCTCGGCCGGAGGCGGCACCTCCCTGCAATACGCCCCGCTGTTTGCCGAAAAAGACTGCACGGTGGTGGACAATTCCTCGGCCTGGCGCATGTATCCCGAAGTGCCCTTGGTGGTTCCCGAAATCAATATCGATGTGGTGAAGGACAGCGACCACATCATCGCCAACCCCAACTGCAGCACCATTCAGATGGTGATGGCGCTCCATCCCATTCACCAAACATACGGAATCAAACGCTTGGTTATCGCCACCTATCAATCGGTGAGCGGCTCGGGCATCAAGGGGCTCACGCAGATGGAATACGAAGAGAGGGGCGAAGAAAGCCCGCTCAGAGCCTATCCGCACCCCATTCATCACAATGTATTGCCCCACGGCGGCGATTTCGACGAACAAGGCTACACCACCGAAGAGACCAAGCTTCTTAACGAAACTCGCAAAATCCTGCGGGACAACGAAATACAAGTAACCTCCACAGTGGTGCGCGTGCCTGTTTCGGGCGGGCATTCCGAGGCGGTGAACATAGAGACCCGCAAGGCTTTCGAGCTGCAGGATATACGCAAGCTTCTCGAAGCGATGCCGGGCGTGGTCGTACTCGACGATCCTTCGCACAACCTCTACCCCATGCCGCTTTTCGCCTACGACAAGAACGAGGTGTTTGTAGGACGCATCCGCCGCGATTTCTCGGTGGAAAACGGCCTCAACCTGTGGGTGGTGGCAGACAACATCCGCAAGGGCGCGGCCACCAATGCCGTGCAGATTGTGGCGGAACTCATCAAACGCCGCAAACGCAAATAACATTAGGCTTGTTGGTATAAAAACCGTATCTTTGCCGTCTTGTTTGTTTGCAAATTAGTTACAAATAAAACAGAAAGTTAGAGAATTTATGGCATACAACGAGTCGATGCTTATCCGTCGCGACCTGCTTACGCGGGTCTGCAAGATGATACAGAACGGCACCCTGCGTTCCGAAATAGACCGTGTTCCCTATATCATGCGTCCCCGTTACGGCAAGGAAGTGACCCGCTGTTGCGTGTATAAGGACCGTGCCGTGCTCAAATACCGCTTCATGGCGATTTTGGGCTATGACATACGCGATGAAAAGGATGAGATGACTCCCCTTTCCGACTATGCCCGTCAGGCCGAGGAGCGTACGGAACAGACCGAAGCCATCCTCACCGTAGTCGATTTGGCGTGCAGTTCGTGCGTGCAGGTGAATTATGTGGTGACGAACATGTGCCACGGCTGTATCGGCCACCCCTGCACCTTCGCCTGCAACAAAGGCGCCATCACGATTGACCAGCAGGCGCACATCGACCCAAGCAAATGTGTGAGCTGCGGGCTCTGCATGAAGGCCTGTCCTTTCAATGCCATTATCTATCAAGCTGTTCCCTGCGAACAATCTTGCCCCGTAGGAGCCATTTCCAAAGACGAACACGGCATCGAACATATTGACGAGAGCAAGTGCATCTACTGCGGACGTTGCCGCGAGGCCTGTCCCTACGGTGCCATCATGGAGAAAACCTATCTCGTGGAGATTTACCGCGCCCTCAAGTCCGACAAGAAAGTGGTGGCCTTGGTGGCTCCCTCCATTATGGGACAATTTCCCGCCTCTCCCGGCAAAATCGTGAACGCTATCAAGAAACTCGGTTTCGACGAAGTTGTGGAAGTGGCCGAAGGTGCCGTCACAACGGCCAGGAACGAGGCCGCCGAATTTGAGGAAAAAGTGGGAAGCGGCCAGCAGAAGTTCATGACCACTTCCTGCTGTCACGCCTACACCGAATTGGTACGCAAGCACTTGCCTCATATCCAACCCTATGTTTCGCACACGGCCACGCCGGTAATCTATACCGCTAAAATGGTGAAAGAACGCGATCCCGAATGTGTGACGATATTCTTCGCGCCCTGTCTGTCGAAACGGCACGAAACCATGGTGTCGAAAGACATAGACCGGGTGGCATCCTACGAAGAACTCGGCGCCATGTTGCAGGCCGCCGAAATCGATGTGCTCAAGTGCGAGGAGGATCCTTTGGTGGATATCGACAATTGGGGACGCGGATTCCCTTATACTAAAGGGGTTACCGAAGCCGTGCAACACTATGCCAAGAATCCCGGGGCCATCCGTCCTTTCTTTATCGACGGGGTGGACAAGGCCGTCATCAAGAGCCTCAAGACCATCGAACAGACCTGCGGTGGCGAAGGGCAACCCAATCTTATCGAGTTCATGGTGTGTCAAGGTGGTTGCGTGAACGGTTGTGCCTCTATCGCCAATCCCCGCACGGCCACCCGTCAGATTCAAACCTTTATCAAGGAAGACAATGCCCGGAAGGACGCGGCTAAAAAATAGTCCATGTCCGCGTATTTGAAAGGCTTTTCGGCCTATCTGCAATTAGAACAGCATCTTTCGCCCGCCTCTATCGAGGCCTACCTGCACGATGTGCGGCTGTTCCTGCAATTCTGCACGCAAGGAAACGGGGAGGAAAACGAACCGAAAGTAGACTTTTCGCAAATTTCCCTGCAACAGGTGGAACAGTTCATGGGCTATCTGCTCGATTTGGGCATGACTCCGACTTCGCAAGCCCGTATCTTGGCCGGAGTCAAGAGTTTCTTCAACTATCTGGTTTTGGAGAAAGAGATTGCGCAATCGCCCGCCGAATTGGTCGAAACGCCCAAGCTCAAGCGGCATCTTCCCGATGTGCTCAGTTATGAGGAGATAGAGAAAGTGTTTTCGGTCATCGACCAGTCCACGCCCGAAGGCCGCCGCAACCTCGCCATGCTGGAAATATTGTATGCCTGCGGTCTACGCGTGTCCGAATTAGTGTCGCTCAAGATTTCCATGCTCTATTTCAACGATGGCTTCATCCGCATTTTCGGCAAGGGCGACAAGGAACGCTTGGTGCCGGTGGGGCACACGGCCATGCGGAAAGTGCGCGATTACATCGACCTCGACCGTTGCCATATAGAAGTGCAGAAAGGCAATGAGGACATTGTGTTTCTGAACCGTTACGGAAAGGGGCTTTCGCGGATCATGGTGTTCCGTCTCATCAAGCGGTTCGTGGCCGAGGCGGGCATCCGCAAGACCGTGAGCCCGCACACCTTCCGCCACAGTTTCGCCACCCACTTGATAGAAGGCGGCGCCGACCTGCGTGCCGTGCAGGATATGCTCGGACACGAGTCCATCACCACCACCGAAATCTATACCCATCTCGACCGCCGCTACCTACGCGACACCATCGAACGCTATCATCCGCTGAGCCATGCGGAAAATCGGAAAAAAGAGTAAGTTTGCAGAAGAATATGAGTGAAATCTACATCGACATAGCTCCGCACCACCCTATCGATATTTTCGGTCTGGAGGAAGAACGCCTCGACCGTATCCGCCGCTACTTTCCCCAGCTGAACATTGTTTTGCGGGGCAATCTGCTCAAGGTGATGGGCGACGATGCGCGGCTGAAGGATTTTGAGGAAAAGATCAAATTGCTGCTCTTTCATTTCGAACGGTTCAACCGCCTTTCCGACAGCGACATCGAGAATATTCTGGAAGAGGACGGAAAAAAGGGTTCGGAAGAAGAGATGCTCCGTCAGACCGAGGCCGGAGGCGGCTACATTCTGGCGGGCGCCAACGGCAAGATTATCCGCGCCCTCACCGAAAATCAGAAAAAGCTGACGGAAGCCGTGGCCAAACAAGACCTTGTCTTCGCCGTGGGTCCTGCCGGAAGCGGAAAGACCTACACGGCGGTGGCTTTGGCAGTGAAAGCCTTGAAAGAAAAAGAGGTGAAGCGTATCATACTGACCCGCCCCGCCGTGGAAGCGGGCGAAAACTTAGGTTTTCTGCCGGGCGACCTCAAGGAAAAGCTCGACCCCTACATGCAACCGCTCTACGATGCGTTGCGCGATATGATTCCCTATCGTAAATTGTTGACTTATTTAGAAGAAGGCATTATCGAAATAGCACCTTTGGCCTTTATGCGCGGCCGCACGCTCGACCATGCCTTCGTGATTCTGGACGAAGCGCAGAACACCACCGAGAGCCAGATGAAGATGTTTCTGACCCGTATGGGAAAGAACGCCAAATTTGTGATTACGGGAGATGTAACGCAGGTGGATTTGCCGCCCCGCCAATCCTCGGGGCTTCTGCAGGCGGAAGAAATTCTGAAAAAAGTGGATGGAATTTCCTTTGTGCGTTTGGACGCGCGCGATGTGGTGCGACATAAATTAGTGGCGAAAATCATTGCCGCCTATGCGGAAGAAAAACGATAGAAGATGAGGCGGAGATTTTTGTTTCTACAGATTGCGGTCGGGCTTGTGGCGGGCGTTCTTTCCGTTCCGCTTGCCGCGCAAAGTCCGCTCTCTCCCCGGGAGGAGGACAGCCTCGTGCAACTTATCCGACAGATTCCCACCTCTCCTTTGGAAGTATTGCCCGTATCGGACTGCCGTCTCGATGCCATAGAAAAGGACCTGTCCGCCCGTCAAGCCGTTTCGAAAATTTCCATTCCCGCCTCCGTATCCACCGCGCTTCATCTTAAACGAAGCACCATCGATGCCATGCGCATCTATATAGACAGCCTCTATTACATACAGGCGTTGCAAGCAGTGAACCAAGCCGAACCCGACTACGAAGCAGCCATGCAGGCCATCGAAAAGTCTTTGCTCCACAATCGTTTCTATGCACGTTCGGTGGTATTCAAGATGAATCATCTGCTCAAAAGGGAACGAAACGCCCAAGCCTGTCTGCGCTATCTCAACCGAACCCTTCAGGAATACGCCTCAAACCCCAAGGTGCGGAATATGGCGCAGGCCACCTACGACACGCTCTTGCTTCAGGTGGAGAGGATGCTTGAGGATAAACGCTGCCGCGATGCGTTGGATCTCTATGGTCTGATTGAACGCTATTGCCGGGAGTCCTTTCCTCTTCATCGCCTCACCTACAAAGAAAAGTTATTGGAAAACAGAGCCTATCAAGGACTTTACGATTCGTATATCGCGATAGCCGAAAAGGTATGGCGGCAGAATCAAGACCGTATGGTGCAGAAATACGCCATGATGGCCTATGATTTTTTCAAGGAAAACGAAGCGCACATGAACGGAGTGAACACGTCGCTCGACTTGCTCTATCTCCTGGCCTGCCGCTATCTTGTCTACGCCGAAGAAGCCGAGGGCGATGAACGTGACTACTACCTTACGTTGGTGGATGAAATTGTAAAGAAAACGGATTTGCCCGTGCAACTTCCCGTGGCGTATGATGCGGAGCAGGATATGAACGAGGATTGGAACCACTTTTTAGCCGCCAAAGACATACCGCTTTCTTCCCAAACGCAGGATGTGCCGCAGAAGAAGATGCCGGAAAAACCCGTCCCCACGCGGAGAAACGCTCCCAAACCGGCACTTCAGGAACAGTATGCCTCCTATATGGAACGGGCGAATTTCCTTTGCAGCAAACGGCGTTTCCCTCAGGCTCTCACCCTCTTGGACTCCGCCGCCCACCTTTCGACCGAACACGCCCTCAAATCCGACCCCGACTTTGCTTCCACCTATGCCGCCACTTCGACAGCGGCCGTGGAACAACTTATCAATAAAGCCGTCTACAACCTTTGGACGAATAAGGAAAGCGAGGCCGAGACCTTGTATGCCCAGGCCGTCGACGCTTTCGACACCTATCGTCGGCAATGTCCCGAAGATCTCTCCACTCAAATGCAGATTCAGCAGATTCTGAGCGATTACAGCGAGAAGAAAGAGGAAAACGCCTGTAGGAAGCAACGCAAGGAAGAGCAGGAACTTTATGGAAAATACTATCGGCAACTCTCTTACGGCAATGTGGAGACAGCTTCGGCGGAATTGCAGAACCTCTACGAACTGCGCGCCCGGAGCGAGGCGGAGGCATCCGCCGCCTGTCCCTTCGACACCGTTTCGCTAGGTAAGGCTGTCACCGTGTTCCGTAATTGGGCCTTGTTCCGACAGACCATGACCCAGGCCCTGTCCATGCCCGAAAACGACATCATCTCTCTGGTGGATGCCTACCGTCAAGCGCTCACCCTTTTCGACTCTTTGGAATTGGCGCATTACATACCCGCACCGGTTTCTTTGTTCAGCCGCCTTTCGTCGAACCGGAAATACGATGTACTCTACAATTGGGCCATCTTGTGTATCGCACGCGACGAAAAGGATCAGGCGCAATTCATTTTAAGTTTCCTACAGGCACAAGGTTATCGGAAACAGGGTATGGAGAAACGCATCCGACATTTCCGAAAATCGAATTGACATGCGGAATTTTTCGGTTTGCTTATCGCTGCTTATCTTCCTGTCGTGCGGAATTTTCTGTTCCCGGACACAGGCGCAGAAGAAAAACATCGAAGCGTGGAAACGTTCCGACACGCTCTTTTTCCGCTATCCCATGGATATTCCGCCCGAAATATCGGGCTCTTTCGCCGAACTCCGCGCCACGCACTTTCATGGAGGCGTGGATTTCCGCACCCTGCAACGCGAGGGTATCAAGGTGTACGGCATAGCACCGGGACGGATCTTCCGTGCCGAAGTATCGAGAACAGGTTATGGAAAAGCACTTTATGTGCAACATGAAGATGGATTGATTTCTCTCTACGCCCATCTTTCCAAATTCGGCATGGGACTCGAAAGCCGCATCCGGAAAGCGCAGCGCCAAAGCCGCAACCCCGAAGTCCGACTGGAAAACCTGCAAATCAAGGTGCCGGCCAAACGTCTCATCGCCCGTTCGGGCAACACCGGCTCGTCGGGCGGCCCCCACCTGCATCTGGAAATGCGCCGCGATTCGCTCCGCCTCAATCCCGCTTGCTTCGGGCTGGAAATCGCCGACTCCATCCCCCCGATTCTCTACTATATAGCTGTATATCAATCCTCCCGCAACCGTCCCGCAACCGCATCAACCGCTCCCCTCCCCCCCGAAGAGGTTTTCCTCGACTCCTGCATGCAGGAGGTTTTGATGGACGCCCCCGCCTACGACCAAGCGATGTATCAAGCCTTGAAGGGTATCTACGAAGACCTTTCCTACGATGCCGCCACCGCGTCGTTTCAAAGACTCTCTCCGCGCACCCCCCGGGAGCCCGCCTTTTGCCTGGATCTGCCCGCCGACACCCTCCTGCCGTTCGGAAACGACGCGGTGGCGGCCTATTACCCGACCGACGCACTTCCCGACACGCTTTGGGTGAACGGTCCCTGCGCTTTCGGCCTCTGCACATTGGATTCCATCCAACACATGCCCTTTCACTACGGTTTGTATGAATTGGCGGTATTGGTGCGTGAGGAGACTCCGGAACAGGCCTTTGCCCCGGATTTCGATACCTTGGCCTTCTATCGCCTGAACGCGGTTTCCCATGCTCTCTACCGTAATATCCGGCAGCATATCGACCCGCTTTTCTACGCCAAAACCCGAAAGCGGCTCGAGAAAGCGTGGGTGATTCCGCAAAAGGGAGCCACACCCTACTCGGTACTACGCGAGAACGGGGTGCTGAACCCGCTTCCCGGCTCGTTCTACCGCCTAAAAATCATAGCCCGCGACTTTTCCGGCAACGAAAGTGTTCTGGAACGGGTGATAGCGAAAGATTAGCGGAATGCCGATAAAATCGTAAATTCGCGTATTGTTTAAAGCAATAATATGAGAAAACTCCTGCAGGCCGCTTCGGTGGCTGTATTCTTTCTGACGGTTTCGGTGCCGATGAAACTTTCGGCACAGAATCCCTCTGGTTTTCAAACTTCTCCCGTGTATGTATCGCGCTATGTGGATACCATCGCGGGGCAGGTGTATTTCGTGCACCAAGTGCAGAAAGGACACACCATGTATTCCATCGGAAAGGCGTATCAGGTTTCCGCAGAAGACATGCTGAAAGATTCGCCCGACAATCAGGTGCAGATTGAGGAATATATCTACATTCCTTTCAAGGCTTCGTTGGTGGCGGAGGGCGTGACCCTGCTTCCTTTCGAGGGNCGCAAACCTTGGGCGGTGGCTTTGTTGGAAAGGCAGCAGGCGGAGCGCGAACAGGCCCGGTTGGAAGACGAAAAGATAAAGGAAGAGAGCGAGAAAGAGCGCAAGAAACGTGAAAGATTGGAAAAACGCGAGGAGCAGGATTCCGACCGTGCCGAAGCCGAGGCCGACCGCAACGACAGCGAGGAGGAAATGATGGTGCCGGCCGACTCCACCTTGCTTTCGGAAAGGGAAGATATTGTGGACACGCTGGTGGAGAAGGCCTATCGCGATACCCTGAACATCGCCCTGATGCTGCCCCTCTACAGTTCCACNCCNGACGACNGAAAGGCCTATGTGTATCTGCCCTTTATGGAGGGTGCGGGCTTGGCGTGGCTCGAATACCGCAACCCGGGATTCTTTGAAGAACCGGNCGTNCCCGTGGCAGACAGCACGCAAGGAGCGGAAGACAGCCTTGCCCTGACAGTCATCGAACCGATGCCGGAAGAGATGGAGNCCGCCCCNTTCATGCGTCTTGAAGTATACGACCTCACCGAATCGGCCGAGCGTCTGGACGAAATACTGGAAGATTCCGCCTTCGCCCGCACCGATGCCATTATGGCGGCGGCCTACGCCATGCANTTTCCGAAAATAGACAGTTTCGCCGCCTTTCATCATATCCCTGTCGTTCACCCTGTTTCCGAAAGGGATTCGATGTCTGCGCGCAACCCCTTTTTCGTGCAGCTCTGCGCCTCTTTCCAAACGCAACGACGGGCCATCGCCCGACTTATCCAACAATATCATCCGAAAGCCAAAATCTTGATTCTGTCTGATTCTACGGCTTCCGAGCAAAAGAAAGCGCAGAAGATGCTCGAACTCCTGCCCTCGGCCGAATACCATATTTTTTCCGCCGAACTCGAGACCCTGCTTTCGGAACTGCCCACGTCTACCCCCTATGTAATCGTGCCTTTCTNCGCCAAGGAAATCACGGCGGTGAAAACCGTGCTGCCCCTGCGTCAAAGCAAGAATATAACGATAGTGGCTCCGGCTTCATGGTTAGACTACTCCTCTATCGAACTCGGATATTTCCTGCAGAACAACCTCACCATCTACACCACCTTTCTGCCCAACGAAAACGATGCCACCTATAAGAATTTCGCCAAACGCTACTATCTCCTGCACAAAACCCTCCCCTCGCATCTGGCCTATCAGGGCTACACCTCGTTTGCTTGGCTTCTGGACAGACTTTCGCACCACAACGCAAACTTCCTGCGCCATTTGGACGATATGGAAACAGATGCGCCGCAACGCTTCTTCAACCCGCACGCCCGCGTGGATTTGCCGGGTTTCGAAGATACGGACATCCTCTTCCTCCGCCTCACCGAGACGGGTTTGGAAAAGGTGACGGTGAATGAATAAACTAAGTTCCCTAATTATACAAACCTTAAAAAATTAACAGACATGGTTAAAACGAAAAAATGGATCTGCACGGTATGCGGATTCGTGTACGAGGGAGCCAATCCTCCCGCAAAATGCCCCCAATGCGGTGCTCCCGCCGAAAAATTCAAGGAATTGGTGGAAGATGAAAACGCGTTGAACTTCGTGACCGAACACACGATCGGCGTAGCCAAGGACACCGACGACGAGATGCGCAAGGATCTCAACACCCACTTTATGGGCGAAGCCACCGAGGTGGGTATGTATCTGGCCATGAGCCGTCAGGCCGACCGCGAGGGCTATCCCGAAATCGCCGAGGCTTTCAANCGTTATGCGTTTGAGGAAGCCGAACACTGCGCCAAGTTCGCCGAACTTCTGGGCGATGTGGTTTGGGACACCAAGACCAACCTCGAAAAGCGTATGTTCGCCGAAGCGGGTGCCTGCGCCGACAAGATGCGTATTGCCAAACGTGCCAAGGAAATGAACTGGGACGCCATTCACGACACCGTTCACGAAATGGCCAAGGACGAAGCGCGTCATGGAAAAGGCTTCGCAGGCCTGTTCCGCAGATATTTCGGAAAGTAAGCGGAACGTGATGTTTTGTAAAAGCCCCTCCTTTTCCTTTCGGGATTGGAGGGGTTTTCTTATATTAATAAATATAATCTTTTGTCTATGAAACTCANAATAANGCTCTTGGCGGCATGGGGCGGCCTATTGTTCGCCACTTCCTGCAAGACTTCCACCGATGTGCGGCAAGCCGAAGAGAATGCCTCCGTGCAGCGGCTTGTACTGAACGAGAGGATTTTGTTGGAAGACGCAGAAGGTTCCGCCTGCACGCTCCTCCTCGATATGGATTTTTTCTCCGGAGAAGATTTTTCGGCATTGAACCGCGCGGTCATCGAAGAGGCCTTTGCGGTCCAAGACAAGGTGTCGTTTATAACGGCGGCCGCCCGATACCGCGATACCGTGCAAGAAAACTTCCGTCGGGATTGGNGNGAGNTCCGCAAGGATTTTNCCGTTGAAGAAATGCCGACTTTTTNGTATGAATATANAATGAACGGCCGNATTCTCGACACGGGAAAAATCTATCAAACTTACCGCCTTGAAAAGTATACCTATCTGGGCGGTGCCCACGGAATANCCTCGGTAAAGTACTTTAATTTTCTAAACGATAAAAAGATAGGTGTGGCCGAAGCCTTTGGAGAAAACGNNTCAGGAAAAATTGGGNAAACTGCTTCTGGATTGCCTGATGGCCCAAGAGGGCGTACAGANTGCCGCCCAGTTGGCCGAACAGGGCTATTGGGTNCATGCGGAAGACACCTCTATCGTGGTGAGCGAAGATTTCCATTGCACGGAAGACACCTGCTNTTTCTTCTACCAACCNTACGAGNTGGCCGCCGGCTTCAAAGGNNTTGTGGAAATTCCCGTGCCGCAGGCCAAGTTGCGGGAAGCCGGAGTTCGGTAAAGAATTACGAGGCTTCGCCTCGTGATTCTTTNGGGGGGAGCTTTACAAAAAAAAGCGGGGCGGCACAAGAATGTGCCGCCCCGCTGCATATAAGGGGAGTGCCGAAAATAAGCCTACGGCTTATTTTCGGCACTCC
>JAAVBQ010000029.1 GCA_014803485.1 bacterium
ATGAAAATCTTATCGGCCTCTTTCCCTTCTCTCATTTTTTTGGTTTTTCCGAAGGATATTTGGGCAATAAATGCAAAGGCCTACCTTCGACAATGAACAATGGAAGAACGAACTACTCCTACGACTTTGACCATGATGGTTTCGTGTCAACCATCTATGTAAACGGAAAACCCGACTATCGAATTACCTACCTCAAAAAATAGTTTTTGCAAAAACAAAGAAGAGGGGCAGTCCATTGCGGACTGCCCTTTTGTTTATCTATCCTTGTGTTGCTTCTTGATATACTTCTCCAACCTGTTCACCTTGGCTTTCAAGGCTTCCATCTCTGCCAGAATCTTCTTTATCGTCCTGAGCGAAACCACCTCCTCCTGTTTCAACATAGCACCCTTACCGTTCAGAACCCACTCCATATTGAGGCGCGGATAGGTCGTCTCGATGTCCGCCAGCTGCCGCAACGTCAAATCCTCCTTTAACGCCTTGTCGTAAGCCCTGCGCGTCCACTTCAACTGCTCCAACGCCACCTTAATCTGGATATTCTCCGCATACAGAAAAGTTACGAAGCGGTCCACCTTCCGCATCTCCCCCTGCGGCGCCGTTTCATTCCGCTTGTACAGCATTTCCTCCTCTCCGGTTATTACCCAACCTATATTAATCTTGGAATCTAAAACTTTTATCTTTTCTAATAGCTTTTGAGGAACAGGTGCATCCCCTTTCAATATACGCCAAAAACTTGGATAAGCTTTATATCCCAACAAAAAGCCCAAGTCTCTACGACTTTTTGCCACCGCGCAACCAATTAAATAATCACACACTTCACAAAACCTCACCGCCTGTTGTTTAAGGAGTTTTTCCTCCAACATTCCTTTTTCTTGTTTTTTCATATAGTTTATGTACTTTTGTGAAAGAATGTATACATAAAATATATACATTACTTGCAAAAACAAAGTATATAACAATACTTTACGCAAATATAACAAACATGAAAGACTTTCGCATAGGTGAAAATTTCAGCAAGTTCGGCGCCACCTACACGGTGCGCGCCGGCGGAGGGTGTACCTGCTGCGCCTTCCACGGGCAGCCGGACATCTGCTCCACCCTCGCCTGCCGTGGCGATGAGCGCGGTGACGGCCGCAACGTGCATTTCGACGGCATCCCCCTCACACCCGGCATCCTGTCGTCGGCGGCCGCCACCTCCGGCGAACGTGCC
Organism: bacterium; assembly: GCA_014803485.1. Taxonomy (GTDB): domain Bacteria; phylum Bacteroidota; class Bacteroidia; order Bacteroidales; family P3; genus Pullibacteroides. Next base: position 1,208 of record JAAVBQ010000029.1, read on the forward strand.
TTTAACCTTATAAAACGATAGCATTATGTATGTAGTTGACACAAGAGCCTCTATTTTAATCTGCGTCGGACTCCTATTCTTTTTAGTGGCGATGCTGATGGTACGCTATGTATGGTTAAACGATATAGACCTGGACAGACTACAAAAGAGAGGTATTCTTATCTCGGCCTTCATCCTGCTCACGGTACCCGTCGTTTGCTTTTTCGAAATCAAGAAAAATAATCCGCCAACAAGAGTACCCACAACTCGTGAACTTATCAAGGAAATATCGAACCAACAGCACGCAACGGACAGCCTCATGTCCGCCCGTTTGATTCACCTGGAAGAACTATGCGACAGCCTGCGCCTGATAGCCACCCAAAATTCAGAAACAGAAAACCTTGCAACTAAACATCATGAGTGACATATACACCACCCAAGAAGAACTGACCACCGTGGTAAAACAGGTGGTCGAAAAAGTGATTGACCGCCATCTGCGCATCATGTACGCCAATGCCCGCCATTCGGTTCAGGCCAGCCCCCGGCTTTCGTCGGTGGGTTTCCTTGTCGGCCTGGACGAGATATGCGGCTTCCTGCATTGCTCCCGTCCCACCGCCATCAAGCAACTGAACACGACTTTGAAACGCGCCGTGCTGTCCGGCAAGGGCGGGAAACGCTATATGCTGGACGGCGACATGGCGGCGCGGCTCCTCTCCCATGCAGCGGAACGGAATCGCAAAACCGTGAACACACCCAAATGCAAGAAACATGATTGACATAAGCCTTATCCGACAGATTCCCATTGAGAACTGGCTTGCCTCACGCGGCATCGAGCCGGTCCGTCAGAACGGCCACGACCTGTGGTACCACTCGCCCCTGCGACAAGGCGACCGCACCCCCTCCTTCGTGGTACACCGCAACTCCAATTTCTGGAAGGACTTTTCTTCCGGCGAGGGCGGCAGCATCATCGACCTGGCCATGCATCTGAACCAGCGCCCCTATATCGACACCATCATGATGTTGTCGGACTTCGCCCCCGAGGCCAAGCAATACACGCCGATGATGCCGGCATTGGGCGGCCCCGGGGATAGCGCCGCCACACCCCGCTCGTTCGAACTGCTCAAGGTGAAGCCTTTCGGCGGGAACCAAAGCCTGGTGGATTATGTGCGGCAACGGAACATAGACCCGTCCGTGGCGACACGCTACGGATTACAGGAAGTCTATTATCTCAACAGCCGTGGCCGACGGTGCTTCGCGCTCGGCTTCCCGAACGACAGCGGCGGCTACGAAATCCGCAATCCCTACTTCAAGGGCACCATCGGCAACAAGGCCATCACCACCATTTCCGCCAAAGACCCTTCGGTGGCGGCAGTCTTCGAGGGCTTCACCGACTATCTGTCCTACCGCCAGCTGCACCCCGAGTTCCGCGGCATGGCGGTTGTGCTCAATTCCACCGCCCTGGCGGAGCGTGCCGTCCCCGTCCTGCAGGAGTGTCGGGAAGTGACCCTGCTGCTGGACAATGATGCCGCCGGCAACGAAAAGACGGCTGAAATCACCGCCCGTCTCGCCCAGCTCGCACCGAGCTGCCAAGTAAAGGACGGACGCACCGAATACGCCGCCCACAATGACCTGAACGATTACCTGCGGGCCTCTTCCATGAATGAAAAGACGACACGGAGGGAAGAGGTACGACGGGCGGCACCCATGCCGAACAAGCATAAATCACACACTCATAAATTTTAAAGAGCCTCATCATGATTAACCCTTTCAAGCCCTCCCCTGCCGACGCGCCCGAAAACCGCGATATATGCTTCCGATACAACCGCTATCGCCGTTATCTCGGCCGCCAGCGACGCCGTGAAAAACGGCGCAATATGTCGCTGTACGTCATGCTGCCCGTCATGGCGGCGGCCTTAATCATATCGTTGTATCACACTTTCGCACCCAAGCGGCAATTGCTGCCCACTGCGGAGAGTGCGGGCGTGAACCTTCTGCCCGACAGATTCCTCCAATCCCTCGACAACGCTTCCACACGGCTCGACAGCATCCTGCACGTGTTTATGCCCGACGACAGTGTGTCGGCCCGACAACTGCGGGAGAGGTTCGATTCCTTGGATCCGAACTTCGACCTCTTTCTGGGAGAGCCGGGGCTCGGCACCTTCCTGAATGTGGTTTCCGCCTGTGCGGAATTCGCCTCTGTCGGAAAACAGGCCGAGGCCCAAACGGAAAAACAACCCGAAAAAAGATAGCCATGGCGGGATTTTTAGCAGCGGAACTAGTCGGCCGCATCGGGCAGCCGGCAAAATGGAACGAACGGGAACGTCGCTACCTCACGTTCTCGGTGGCGCATAATGTTACAGCGGGGCGCAACGGCATACCGCCCGAAGTGTTGTGGGTTTCCTGCATTTGGTTCGAAGCGCCCCAAAAAATTGCGGAATACCTCACCGCCGGCACGGAGGTGTTTGTGCGGGGCAGGTTGTCGGTCCACACCTACCGCACTTCGCAGGAGGAAACCAAAGTATCGCTCGACATCACCGTCAGCGAGCTCAAAATCCTGCATACCGCCGCCCGCAAGAACGAGGACGGCGGGCAACAGGCCGCCGATCCGTCGGCTTCTCCGGAGGGCAAGGAACTGGATGCGGCGCAGGATAAAACCTTTTATAGGGATTTTTAATGGAGACACTGACGGAAATACAATCGACCGCGAACACATGGGAATCCTTTGTCCGCATACGAAGAAACGGACAGGTATTCTTCTCTCGGGCGGCGGTGGAACGCCTCCACCTGTCGGCCGGCGACCCGATATGGTTCCTGACCGACACCCAAGACGGAAAGGCCTGGTTTTTCCTACGCACCTACGGACAAGCCGCAGGCAAGACACTCCTACGCTGTGTTCCGGGTGGCCAAAGCCTGGTGTGCAACCACCTCACCTTCAGCCGACAGTTGTTTGCCGCGCTGGAGAAACACAACCCCGCGATTCAGGAATACAATACGTATAAATGCCTGCTGGCCACCACCGCCGACGAAAACGGATTGTATTCCATCATGACCGATAAGATTTTATAACAATACCTATAAACCCTAAAAAAATAATCCTATGCTCGAAGTAATCGCTCTCATCGTAATCTTCTTATGTTTCATTGTCTCATTGGTGTGCGTGGTATACAGTACGTACCCAAAAAACATTAAGCTTGCTATGTTCTTCGCATACTTTACGGCCATGGCTATTTTCTCATGGCAGGCAGTCAAGGCTTATAAGGATATGCTAAACGAAAAGGAAGAGCGCACGCGCTATGTGGAGGAAAGCACACATACTTCGTTAGAGAAGTTGTGCGACAGCCTACAACTGGAGCACGTTATTGAAGAAAGCTACGTGACCCTTACTGACAGCACCATCGATATACACTTATTGTTAAACAAACGATAAGCCATATCCAACAACATACATTTTTGTAACCCCACGCAAAAGAGAAACGACTATGGATATTGATGTACAGGCCTTGCTCAAGAAACCCATCATGGAGATGACCGGAGAGGAATTCTTGGCCTTATCGAATGCGCGCGCCACACAGGCGATACAGGAAAAACCGCATACGGAACCCATAGCCCATACCACCAAGTATGAAGCGACACAATACGTTTTCGGGCTGGAGGGAATCGGAAAGTTATTGGGTGTGGGTAAATCCACCGCCGCCTATTACAGGAAAACCTTCCTTGCCTCCGCCATCATTCAAGGTGGCCCCCATTGCAAGATTAGAATCGACCGTTCGGAAGCCTTGCGGCTTTTCGAAGAACATATGGGGAAAAACGGTATTATAGGGAGTGTTTGATTAAGGAAAATTTTCATAATTTCGCATAAATGATACCATAAAAACACAAACAGTGAGCCATACGGCACCCACAATACGTGTTGTATATTGTGTTTTAAATTATACAACAGACTGAATACCAATACAAGTTAGAGTCCCCGTGGGAGTACGAAGATTAAACACCCAATTTTACACCTTCTGTATGTAGAGCTGGGTGTTCTTGTTTTTAGGCCTCTACATAAAATTTCGGGAAAAACTTGATGAAATTGTAGAACAAAAAAGGGGGTTCACCACGTTCTAAAGTGCCCCCCCGCCTTTTCTTATCGGTGTCCAATATTATTTCTTCAGATAAGAAACTTTCGTGTGAACATCACCTTCACCATCAACATTAAATTCGATAAAGGATTCAATAAAGTTGTCATCGCTAAAAGAGTATTCAAACACGTGATGAAACTCTTCTGAATGTTCTGGATATTTAATAGTTATTTCTGTCGGAAATCTTTTACAGAAATTGCTGAAATAACCTTCAACCATATAAATTGGATGGTCACTATATTCAAAACCTTTTAAAAAACAGATATTTGTTCGATTTTCTCTGTTGGATAAATAGGTATAATACTCTTCCCGTCCCTGTCCATCTTTAATTATAGACAATAGATCTTTTTCCCAACTATATTTTCTTGAGAACCAGTCTACATCATCTTGATATTCTAACAATCGGCCGCTGGCATCATAAGAAATAGCGTGTGTGGTGGAAACAACCCGCCCGTTTTCCCATCTATAACAAGAATCAATCCGTCCGTTTATTCCTTTTTTATAAACGATACTATCAGAACCATCTATAAACACTACAATTCTGTCCTGAAAATACTTATATTGATAACTTTCACGGATTTCGTTATTAAAACATTGTACAATGGATATGATTCTTTGGTGCTCATCATACTCAAATGAAAGAGAAGATAAATCGTTTTTACCATTAAAGGCTACGAATTCCTGCTCTATCTTACTCACCAACCGGCGTCCGTGGCTATCGGTGACGTATTGGGAGGTTTCGGAAGTGGGTTTGTTGCAGGCGGTGACCAACAACAGAACCGCCGTAGCGGCAAGCACAAGGTGTAATAGTCTTTTCATATTGCTTTTGTGTTTTAATGATACAATAAGGTGGCAAAAGTAAGTATTTTATTGGCCAAAATAAAATGTAAATTATTGTATTTTATTATTATAAAAGGTTGTTTGCGGTCAAAAAAAATGCCAGGCCGCAGAAATTTATCTCCACACTCTCAACCCCATCCGCCCCTCTTTTATAATAATAAAATACTCGACAAACGGACACATCATCTCAAAAAAAGTTATCAACAGGATAAGGAGTTTATTGTTTGTGGTTTGCTCCCCGCCAGCGTGCCTATCGCATTAACCTGTATGCAGGTTGTTAAACTGCTGGTTTATTTACTATTTATTATTTACTGAATATGCACGTAAAAGGATCCACATCTTTCACCATCAAGCCTCCGATCATAGGTGGCGGAGCAATTGTGATTGTTTTTGACGTACCTGTTAGTCTTAATATTTTTTGCACGAAAGGAATCTTCTTATTTATCGCACTTCTGACTTTCGGATTATACGTACTCTCCCAGCCGTACAATAACTGTTGAAAATTTTCAAGTTCTTTTACTATTTCTACTTTGCTACTCATTGGATATAATCTAAATTGAAATAAATAACGGGTACTGTATAGTTAATCTCTCAAACAACCAATTGGTATTATTTTCACCCCGTCCTCGCGAGTGTATGCCATTTCTCCGCCTGTGAGAACAATCAGTAAATCCGGTTCGCGAAGTCTGATTTGCTTCTCTGCATTGTTCTTCTCAGCTATAAGGCGTTTGATTTCAAGAAGGTGCTTAGCACCTTCTTCTATTTCCCGACTACCGAGTTTGCATTCTATCAATGCATATCGTCCATCATCAAGGTGTAGCACTGCATCTGCCTCAAGCCCGAGACGATCATGATAATACGATAGTCGCCCACCCAATGCTTGTGAATATACACGAAGGTCACGAAAACATAAACATTCGAATATAAATCCAAAAGTATTTAAATCCAATTCAAGGCTCTCAGGCGATGCACCCAAAGCGGCTACAGCAATAGAAGGATCCACGAAACAACGTTTCTTGCTGGTACGGATAACCGTCTTCGAGCGAATTGCAGGAGACCACGCTTCAATATCATCTATTACAAAAAGTTTCTCCAATGCTCCGACATAATCATCAAATGTAGGCATAGAAGTTCCTTCCATTTCCTCGGATACATCAGCAAGCATAGCTGTTTTCTTTGCAAGAGTGCATATGTTTCGTGCATATGTACGAAGAATCAGACGTGCCAATGTGGGATTACGGCGTGTTTTATCAACCCTTGAAATATCCTTATTGCAAATCTCGTCAACATAATCCTTCGCTATGAGTAGTTTTGCATTTACACTCATATCATCAAGAGACGCAGGCCAACCGCCACGACAAGCGGCAAATATCAGCCGATCGATAGAGAGTTGGGATATATCGCCGTCAATATTGTAATCAGGGTCATCGAAAAGGCGGCGCAACGAAATAGCACCGTTTGAATCAAGAGACTCGAATAGACTCATTGGATACATTGCCATCTTGGTTATGCGTCCCGTTCCAGTATGCATTATTTCATCATCGTCTATTACTGTTGAGCCCGTCAGAATAAACTGCCCCTTCTCTCTACGTTCGTCAACGGCATGGCGAACTGCATCCCATATTACAGGAGCCACCTGCCATTCATCAATAAGCCGAGGGGGAGCTCCCTTGAGCAACAGCGAAGGCTTTGTACGTGCAGTAGCAAGATAGCCTTCCCGTCGGTCCGGATCCTGCATCTTTATGACACTTTCCGCGCGTCGCTCTGCTGTCGTTGTCTTGCCACACCACTTGGGGCCGGCAATCTGTACCGCACCGAAAGCCTCAAGCCTCAAATCAAGAGTCTTGTCTGCAATTCTACTTAGATACTTTTTTTCTTTCATAACTAATTGCAAAGTTAATAATTAAATCTGACACCACAAAATTATTTTGTGTTTTTGAACGATTTTATTTTGTGTTTTTGAATGATTTTATTTTGTGTTTTTGAAACAAGCATCTTTTGCTTCTGCTCTCAACTTTTCGTATCTTTGACGGCTTTTGAAATTATAAAATCCAAATTATAAGTTATGAAAAGAGTTATCGCCACAGAGAACGCTCCCAAAGCTATCGGCCCCTACAGCCAGGCTATCGAGGCCGGCAATCTGATTTTTGTATCGGGACAGCTTCCCGTAGACCCCGCTACGGGCAAGGTAGCCGACGACATCACCTCGCAGACCGAACAGTCTCTCAAAAACCTGAAAGCCATTTTGGAAGAAGCCGGCTACACCCTCGACAATGTGGTGAAATGCACCTGCTACCTCAGTTCGATGGACGACTTCAAGGCGATGAACGAGGTTTACGCCCGCTACTTCACCAAGGATTTCCCCGCCCGCGCCGCCTTTGCCGTGCAAAAACTGCCTATGGGCGTTTTAGTTGAAATCGAAGCTATCGCGGCGAAGTAAGCATGATAGAACGCAACACTCCCGAATCGGCTCTGAACGAAAGGCAGGGCGTGGACAAACTGCCCACGGTAAATCCCTATATCTCAAACAACCTACAGGCTCGCAGGGCGCAGAAGTCCATGAGCACGGAGGAGTATGTAAAAGGCATACGGGAAGGGAACCGCACGATACTGAGCCGCGCCATTACACTTATCGAGAGTACTTTACCCGAGCATCAACGGCAGGCACAGGAGATTATCGAAAAGTGCCTGCCCTACTCGGGCAATTCGTTCCGTTTGGGCATCACCGGTGTGCCGGGTGCCGGCAAAAGCACCTTTATCAATACGTTGGGGCTACACTTGGCCCGCACGGGCAAGAAGTTGGCTGTGTTGGCCATAGATCCCAGCAGCGAACGTACCAAAGGCAGCATTTTGGGCGACAAGACCCGCATGGATGAACTTGCCTGTCAGGAAAATGTCTTTATCCGTCCTTCCCCCTCGGCCGGTTCGTTGGGCGGGGTGGCCCGCAAGACCCGCGAATCGGTGATTCTCTGCGAGGCGGCAGGGTTCACCCATATCATTATCGAAACCGTGGGTGTGGGACAATCGGAAACCGAAGCCTACAACATGGTCGATTATTTCCTGCTCCTGCAGTTGGCCAACTTGGGCGACGAACTGCAAGGCATCAAGCGGGGCATCATGGAAATGGCCGACGGTATCGCCATCAACAAGGCCGAGGGCGATTTTAGGCCCAAGGCGCTTTTGGCGCAGACCCAACTGCGCAACGCCCTTCAATTGTTTCCTCCCACCGCATCGGGCTGGAAGCCCTCTGTGGAAATCTGTTCGGCCAAAATCAACGAAGGCGTGACGGGGGTTTGGAGCGTGATTGAAGAGTTTGAACGGTTCTGCAAGCAGAACGGCAGTTTTGAACGCCGTCGCCGCGAACAACTCAAGAAAGTGTTGCAGAACTCCTTGCAAGAAAACATCTTGGCGCATTTTTTTGCGCAACCCGATACGGAAAAGAATCTGGACGAAGCAAGGGAAAAAGTTTACGACTACAAGGTGAATCCCTACACGGCCGCTCAAAAATTGGCGGAAGATTATTTCAATTCGTTGGGGAAATCGCCCCAAAAACCGGCGGTGTCGCCTGCAAGCCCGGTGGTGCCTCCTGCGCCGAAATCCACCGCGCCACAGTCCGCCCCGAAGCCCGTCCGCTCCGACATACCGCACTTCGAACACGCCCTGGCCGTAGACGCGGCCTGCGCCGGCAATCCCGGGAAGATGGAATATCAGGGTGTACAGGTAAACAACGGCAAAGTGATTTTTCATGTCGGTCCTTTCCCCGAGGGAACCAACAACATAGGCGAGTTTTTGGCGATTGTGCACGCCTTGAGTTTCCTCAACAAACACGGCCTCACGCAGACGCCCGTCTATTCCGATTCGGTGACGGGAATGGCTTGGGTGAGAAAGAAGAAGGCGAACACGAAAATTGTCCCCTCCGCCCGTAACCGTGAGTTGCTCGATATGGTGGCGCGGGCCGAAAACTGGCTGCAGACAAACCGTTATCAAAACCCTGTCTTGAAGTGGCAGACGGAAAAATGGGGCGAGATTCCGGCGGATTTCGGAAGAAAGTAAAATAGAAAATAACAATATTACAATGTCAACGTATCAGCAAAACGAGTATCTTTTTGAGGTGAGTTGGGAGGTTTGCAACAAGGTTGGAGGCATCTATACCGTGGTGAGCACCAAAGTTCCCTCCATGCAGAAGCGTTTCGGCGAACACTATTTCGCCGTGGGGCCCGATGTATGGAAAGACAAGGCCAACCGCGATTTTATCGAAGACCGCGATTTGTATGCCGACTGGCGCAAATATGCCGAAAGCCAAGGCATATTTTTCCGCATAGGCCGCTGGAACACCGCCGGAGGCCCCATTGCCGTGATGGTCGATTACCGCTCGCTTATCTCGCGCAAAGACGACCTTTTGGGAGCGGCCTGGCGCGACTACAACCTCGATTCGATCTCGGGTCAGTGGGATTATATCGAACCTTTCCTCTTCGGCTACGCCGCAGGGAGGCTCATTCAGACCTTCTACGAATATCATGTTTTTCCGCAAGAAAAAGTATACGCCCACTTCCACGAATGGATGACCGGCGCCGGCCTCCTCTTCCTGAAGAAGAACCAGCCACAGGTGGCCACCCTCTTCACCACGCACGCCACCGTTTTGGGACGCTGTCTGGCCGGAAACGGAATGCCTCTCTACGGCGATCTGGACAAGCTCGACCCCGATGAACTCTCTTCGCGTTTCGGCGTGCGCGCCAAATACTCGCTCGAAAAACTCTCGGCGCAACACGCCGACTGCTTCACGGCCGTGAGCGAAATCACCAACCGCGAATGCCGCGCCTTTCTCGGAAAGGACATCGACGTTCTCACACCCAACGGCTTCGACGACGCCTTTGTGCCGTCTATGGAAGATTTTGCCGCCAAACGCAAGCAAGCCCGCGAAAAACTGCGCGAAGTCACTTCCCAACTTATGGGGGAAGAGGTGGACGACCATACCATCTTCTTGATAAACAGCGGTCGCTATGAATTCAAAAACAAAGGCATAGACTTGTTCATCGACACGCTCGCCGCCCTCAACAAAACCCTGCCCGACGGCAAGAAAGCGGTGGCCTACCTCACCGTTCCCGCCGGTCACGGTCCGGCCCGTCAAAACCTTTCCGCGCGCGAACCCGAGCGGGATTTCGAACAAAGATTCTGCACCCACTACCTCGACGACCCCTACTCCGATCCCATTCTCAACCGTCTTAAGATAAGCGGCCTCAACAACGCCCCCGAAGACAAGGTAAAAGTGGTGTTCGTACCCTGCTATCTGGACGGCGAGGACGGCGTTTTCAACCTTACCTACTACGACCTTCTCATCGGTTTCGATATGTCGGTATTCCCCTCCTACTACGAACCGTGGGGCTACACACCTATGGAAAGCATCGCTTTCTGTATCCCGTCGGTCACCACTTCGTTGGCAGGTTTCGGACGTTGGGTAAAAGATCATCATCCCGCTCAAAAAAGCGTAAAAGTGATTGAACGCGATGATTATAATTCTTCGGAGGCGGTTTTGGAAATGGAAACGGCCCTGCACGATTTCATCTTGCTTTCCGATAAGGAAAGAGAAGAATACCGTGCCGATGCCTACGCTCTCTCGCGTCATTTCCTGTGGTCGCATTTGGGCGAACACTACGGACAGGCCTACGGAAAAGCCGCCGCCAAATGGGAAGCAGAGCCCTCGTTGTTGGGCAAATCGCTGCCTGCCAGCAAGGATAAAATCGAATACGACACTTCTTCGCAGCCCCAATGGCACAAGTGCATGATAGAATACCGGCTTCCGAAGAAACTGGAAAGACTGCGCGAGTTGAGCAACAACCTGTGGTGGTGCTGGGACAATCAGGCACAGGACATGTGGGCCTATATCGAACCCGAATTGTGGGTGGAATGCGGTCATAATCCTTTGGCCCTGCTCCGTCTGTTGAGCGCGGCCCGCTTGCAGGAATTGCAGAATGATGCCGTGTTCAACAAGCTTTTGGACGAGGTTTACGCCCGCTTCACCGCCTATATCGATGAGGGCAAAAACAAAAAATCGCCCAAGGTGGCCTATTTCTGCATGGAATATGGCCTGCACGAAAGTCTCAAGATTTATTCGGGCGGCTTGGGCATTCTGGCGGGCGACTATCTGAAGGAAGCCAGCGACGCCAATGTGGATATGCTCGGCGTGGGCCTGCTCTACCGTTATGGTTATTTCGAACAGAAGATAGACGAAAACGGCTGTCAGAACGCCCGTTACGTGCCTCAAAGCTTCTCCAAGCTTCCCATCGTGCCCGTACGTGATGAAAACGGTATATGGCGCACGGTGTCGGTATCGTTGCCAGGACGCGATCTTCTGGCCAAAATCTGGCGGTGCGACGTGGGACGCGTTCCCCTTTATCTCCTCGATACCGATATAGACGAAAACATAGAAGCCGACCGCTGCGTCACCCACCAGCTCTATGGCGGCGATTGGGAAAACCGCTTCAAGCAGGAAATGCTTCTGGGTATCGGCGGTATCCGTATGCTTCGCCAACTGGACATCCATCCCGATGTATATCACTGCAACGAGGGACACGGTGCCTTCACGCTTCTGGAACGTCTGCGCCACTATGTGAGCAACGGTCTGGAATTCTGGCAGGCACGCGAACTGGTGCGCAATTCCTCGCTTTTCACCACCCATACGCCCGTGCCCGCCGGACATGACGCTTTCGACGAAGATATCGTGCGGACGTATCTGAACGCTTGGGCGGACCGTCTCAGAATTTCGTGGGAAGATTTCATGGCTTTGGGGCGTATCGATAAAAATCATATTCACGATAAGTTCTCGATGAGCCACTTGGCGGTGAATCTTTCGAGTGCGGTGAACGGTGTGAGCCGAATCCACGGACGGGTGTCGCAGGAGATGTTCGCCCCGCTCTATCCGGGGTTCTACCCGCAGGAAGTGCCGGTGGGTTATGTGACCAACGGCGTGCATCTGGCCACGTGGGCGCACAAGGAATGGCAGGAACTGTTCGCCAAGTATTTCGGTGCCGGGTTCCAAAAGGATGTGTCGGACGCTTCGGCATGGGAGGCCGTGCAGAAGATTCCCGCAAAGGAACTTTCGGATATCCGCAACCGCCGGCGCACGGAACTCATTGATTTTGTAAAGGAGCGCATTCAGAAAGAATGGCCCGAGAGAGGCGAAAGCCCGCAAAATCTCATCAAGGCCATTCACGGGTTGCGTCCCGATGTGCTGACCATCGGTTTCGCGCGTCGTTTCGCCACCTATAAACGGGCGCACCTGCTCTTCAAGAACCTCGGCCGTCTGAGCAAAATCGTAAACGACCCGCAACATCCCGTGCAGTTTATCTTCTCGGGCAAGGCGCACCCCGCCGACGGAGGCGGACAGGCGCTCATCCGCCAGATTATCGAGATTTCGCAACGCGAGGAGTTTTTGGGGAAAATCGTCTTTCTCGAAAACTACAACATCGATGTGGCCAAACACATGATTCAAGGGGTGGACGTATGGATGAACACCCCCACCCGCCTCATGGAGGCTTCGGGAACCAGTGGAGAAAAAGCGCTGATGAACGGAGGTGTGAATTTCAGTGTGTTGGATGGCTGGTGGGCCGAGGGCTACCGCAAAGGTGCGGGCTGGGCGTTGCGCGAGGAACAGACCTACGCCAACCAAACCTACGAAGATGAGTTAGATGCCGAAACCATCTACACCATGCTCGAACAGGAGATTGTGCCCGCTTTCTACGAAAACGGTCAGGCAGGAAGCAACGATACGTGGCTGCAGTTCGTGCGCAACAGTTTCTCGCAGATTGCGCCGCACTACACGATGCGCCGTCAGTTGAAAGACTATTACAATCAATATTACAACTCGTTGGCAGATCGCTACAAGAAACTGCGTGCCGACAATCTGGCCCGCGTGACGGATATGACCCGCTGGATGATCCGCATCGCGTCGGCATGGAACGCCATCCATGTAACCGGCTACGATTGCCCCGATTCCACCAACGCTCCCTTGCAGATGGGCCAGGCGGGACATTTCGGCATCACGCTTCACCTTGCCGGACTCAATCCCGATGAAATCGGGGTGGAAGTGGTGTTCGGACACAAGGAGAACGATCAGGTGAAGGAACTGATACGCACCGAGGACCTGAAGCTTGAGAAATTCGAGAACGGCAGGGCCACCTACGCGGCCGATTTGGTGCTCGACGGGGCGGGCGTATTCGACTATGCTTTCCGTATGTATCCGAAAAACAGCGAATTTCCCGAACAAAACAAGTTCAGGATGAATCGCTGGTTGTAATGGTATTTTTCTTTAAATTTGCTTTCAGAAAACCCATAAAAAATTAAAACGACTATGGAAGATTTCAGGGGTAAGGAACGCGAAAAGGAAGAAGTTTACTCCAAGGCTGTGAAGGCCGGCAAGCGCACCTACTTTATGGATGTGAAAGAGACCAAATCGGGCGAGCGTTATCTGACCATCACCGAGAGCAAACGTCTCTTCGACGAGAACCTCAACAAGTTCGTCTACGACAAGCATAAAATTTTCCTTTACAAGGAAGACTTCGACAACTTCGTAGAGGGCCTGCAAACGGTTATCCACTTTATCCAGACCGGCGAAGTGCCCGTGGAAGACACGCTTTCGGGCGAAAGTCTCGGCACGAGCGGCTTTTCGGCCCAGGACGACATGGAATTTGAAAACTTGGGCAAGTAATTGACTTGTATGGGAAAGGTTATTTCGATTACAAATCAAAAAGGCGGCGTGGGAAAAACCACCACGGCCGTGAACCTCAGCGCGGCGATGGCGGTGTTGGAAAAGAAGGTGTTGCTGATAGACGCCGACCCGCAGGCCAACGCCACGTCGGGTGTGGGACTCGATTCGGAAACCGTGAGCGGACACAGTATCTACGAATGTCTGCTGGGCGATGTGGAACCCGATGCCTGCATCAAATCCACCTCGTTCAAGAATCTCGATTTGATTCCCTCGCACGTGGATTTGGTGGGCGCTGAATTGGAGATGGTTTCCATTCCCGACCGCAATCAGGTGTTGCGGAACAAATTGCAGGAAATCCGCAATCGCTACGACTATATCTTCATCGACTGCGCCCCCTCGCTGGGCATCATCACCACCAATGCCCTCACCGCCTCCGACTCGGTGATTATTCCCGTACAATGCCAATATTATGCGTTGGAAGGACTTTCCAAACTCCTCAACACCATCCGCATTGTGCAGAGCCGTTTCAATCCCGACCTCGAACTGGAGGGTATTTTATTGACGATGTACGATGTACGCACCAGTCTCTCGAAACAAGTGGTGGAAGACGTGCGTAAGAATTTCCAGCAGTTGATGTTCAATACCCTTATCCACAGCAATACAAAATTGGCCGAAGCCCCCAGCTACGGTGTACCTATTCTGGAATACGACATCAATTCGACCGGTGCTATCAACTACCTCAATCTCTGCAAGGAAATCCTGCAAAGAGATTCGGCCGAAAAACATTAAAAAGAAAAGACATGACATCAAAGAGACCGGCTTTGGGACGCGGATTATCGGCATTGATGGGCGAAATCCCGGTGAAGAAGGATGCCGAAGCCCGCACCCCCGTCGATATGACCGAAAGCGTTATAGGGGCAATCGCCGCCATTCCCGTGGAACTTATCGAGGCCAATCCCTACCAACCCCGCAAGCAATTCAGCAAGGAAAGTCTGGAGGAATTGAGCCAGTCCATCCGCACCAATGGTGTCATTACGCCTATCACCGTGCGCAAGACGGGCAAGAAATACCAATTGATTTCGGGCGAACGCCGTCTGCGTGCCTCCAAACTGGCGGGATTGAAGGAAATCCCCGCCTACATCCGCATGGCCAGCGACAATGAGTCGCTCGAAATGGCCCTGATTGAGAACATTCAGCGCGAAGACCTCAACGCCATTGACGTGGCGCTTTCCTATCAGGCCCTGATCGATGCCTGCCACTACAATCAGGAACAGTTGGGCGAGCGTGTGGGGAAAGGCCGCAGCACGGTGGCCAACTTTCTGCGTCTGCTCAAACTGCCCGCCGATATCCAACTCTATCTCAAGGACAATAAGCTCAGCATGGGACATGCCCGTTGTCTGGCCGGCGTGACGGACGAAGAAAAGCAGCTCCGTCTGGCGCGCAATATTATCGAAAACGGTCTCTCGGTGCGGCAGTTGGAAGATTTGATTCGTCAAACCGATACCCCTGCCGAAAAGACCGTTGCCGGCGCCAGCAAAACAGGCAAGACACCGGCTCAAGATGTCGACCTTCCCGATTGGTGTGTGGCGGCGCGCAACCGTCTCGCCGAAAGGCTCAACACGCCCATCGTCGTGAAACCCAAGAAGAACGGCAAGGGCAGTCTGATTATCGACTATGCCTCGGACGAGGTACTGCAAAAGATTTTTGACGCATTGAATGGAAAGTAAGCGAAGTCTTTTCTTTCTCTTTTTTGTGTTCTTCACCTTTGTGTCGGCAGGGGAGGCTTGGGGGCAGTTCACCCCCTCTTCGTCTGCCGATCCTGTTCTTTATGCCTCGAACGACCTTTCTTCCGTAAGTCTTGTTCCTGTCGATTTCAGAAAAATAGACCTTATGGAAGAGGGGTTTTCCCAAATGACCGGCCCCAAGAAAAAGGACAGTATCCGCTACGAGGCTTCCCCCGGCGTCGACTTCAAGTCCCTCACCTTCCGGCAGCGCAATTCAGGTGCCTTCAAGCGCAGGAAGAAAGGCGGATTGAAAGATCCCGGCATGGCGATTCTCTGTTCGGCCGTGGTGCCGGGTCTCGGACAGATTTACAACGGACAATGGTATAAAACGCCCGTTCTATATGCAGGGGTGGGCGTACTGGCCTATTTCACCGACGATTTTCTCAAACAACGCAACATCTACCAAAAAGAACTGCACGCCCGCACCGACAGTACGGGTGCCCTCAACGCCTCGTTGGCAAGCTACAGTTTCGACGAAATCCTGCAACTGCGCAATTACTACGAACAATATTTCGAATTGTGCCTGATCATCGCCGGAGCCGTATATCTGCTCAACCTGATGGACGCGGGCGTTTACGCACATCTGTCGTCGTTCAACGTCACCCCCAATCTCGCCCTTTCCGTGAAACCCTACGCCAACACTTGCTATAATTACAAGACCCGTTTTCCTTTAGACGCAGGGGTAAAACTTTGTTTCACGCTAAAATAGACAGGGAATGGAAACGAATCGATCCCTCCGGATAGCTTTGTCGGGTTACGGCCGCATGGGACGCGAAGTGGAGAAAGTCGCGTGCGCGAAAGGCCACGGAATCGTATGTCGCATCAACGACGGCAAAGATTGGGAAAAGGCACTGCCGGCGCTGAAAGAAGCGCAGGTGGTGATTGACTTTTCGGAACCTTCGTGTGCGGCGGAAAATATCGGAAGGTGTTTCGACCTGCATCTGCCGGTGGTGGTGGGCACCACCGGCTGGGACGCTGCGCGCGATGCCTTGAAAGCACGTTGTCTCCAAGAGGGGCAAGCGTTGATGGAGGCTTCCAATTTCAGCATAGGGGTCTATCTGTTCATGGCCACGGCGCGGTTTCTGGCGGAGAAGATGAATGCGCAACCCCAATATGCGGCGGGCATCGAAGAGACGCATCATATCCACAAGTTGGACAAGCCCAGCGGCACGGCCATTACGTTGGCGAAAGAGGTGTGCGGAGAAATGGAACGGTATGGGGATTGGAAAAGTCTTCCGATAACCAGTTTCCGCGAGGGGGAGGTTTTCGGTATCCATACGTTGACTTTCGATTCGGAGGTAGATACGGTTACGCTTCGGCACGAGGCCAAATCGCGGCAGAGTTTCGCGGCGGGGGCCGTGCGGGCGGCCGAATGGCTCGCCGCCACCTGCGCAGGCGGAAAGCAAGGGTGGTTCGGAATGAAGGATATGATGGGTTTCTAACAGGGATAGGAATGAAAGCGATGAAGGCAAGAAGATTTCGATGGTATGTGATGATGGCGGGATGGCTCCTGGCATCGGCCGGACTGCAGGTGCGGGCACAGCATGCACAGGCCGTTCCCTACCCTGCCGAAAGCGATCTTCACACACCCTTTCTCGACAGTATCATCAAAACGCTGAGCATAGAGGATATGGCGGCCCAGACCTTGATTCTGCGCACCAAAGCCGTTCCCACACCCGAATACATCGTCGAAATGCGCCGCCGGCTGGAAAGCCATCCTTTCGGGGGCATCTGTTTTTTCGCAGGGACCACGCCCGATATGCTCACGCTTCAGAAAGCGTATAAAGCCGCCTCGCGTCTGCCTCTGCTCTTCAGCATAGACGGAGAATTCGGAGCCGGCATGAGGCTCTCCGACCTGCATCGTTTTCCGCGTCAGCAGACGCTCGGCGCGGTTTCCGACCCGCAACTCATCTACGAAATGGGGCAGGCCGTGGGGCGACAATGCCGTCTTCTGGGCATTCAGTGGAACTTCCTGCCCGTGGCGGATGTCAACAACAATCCTCTCAACCCCGTCATCAACACCCGCTCGTTCGGAGAAAATCCCTCCGATGTGGCACGCTTGGCCTCCCTCTATCTGAAAGGTATGCAAAGCGAAGGTGTGATGGGCTCGGTGAAGCATTTTCCGGGACACGGCGACACCAAGACCGATTCGCATCTCGCCCTCCCGCTCATCGCCCTCGACAAGAATGTCTTGGACAGCATTCACCTTGCCCCTTTCCGGAAACTTATCCAAGAAGGTGTGGAGAGTGTGATGGTAGGGCACCTCAATATCCCCGCCTACGATTCGAGCGGACTTCCCGCCAGTCTGAGCCCGCTTGTGGTGACGCGGCTTCTGCGCGAGGAATTAGGCTATCGGGGACTTATCGTGACCGATGGTCTGGAAATGCAAGGGGTGCGCAAGACGCTACAATCCTTACCCAACTATAAGGAGACGGGCGAAGGGGCCATCGAGGTGCAGGCGCTGCGGGCGGGTTGCGACGTACTTCTGCTTCCCAAAAATCCCGAAGCGGCGGTGAAGGCCATCGCCCATGCGGTCAAGACGGGCAAACTGCCGCGCGAAAGGCTCGAAAACGCCTGCCGCCGCATTCTCTATTATAAATTCTATCCGACGTTCGCCGCCGACTACAATCGCTATCCGAGTGCGGAAACGTTGCACAACCTGCCCCGTTTCATCGAGGATTCCCTCAACGGCGCCCCCATCCGGGCCCTGCGGCAGGATATCTACGACCATGCCGTAACGGTGATGGACAATATCAACGAAGTGTTGCCGCTTTCGTCCACCGTCGCGCCCCGCAAAATCGCCCTGCATATAGGCACGGGCGAAGCCGATGAATTTTCCCGGACCTTGGCCGGATTCGACCCCTCCCTCGAACAGCTCTTTCTGGGCAAGGATTTCAACTATAGCGCGGTGGCTTCCGGCTCGTTGCTCAACCGTCTCAAAGACAAGGATCTCATTCTGCTCTCGATTACCAACACAAATTACAACCCGAATAAGAATTACGGTATCTCCGAACAGACGCTGCGCCTTTGCAAAGCCCTGCAGGATGTGCAGATTCCGGTAGTGCTCTGCGTCTTCGCCTCTCCCTACGCCTTATTGTCGTTTTACGATATGCCGCATATTTCGGCGGCCGTGTGCGGTTATCAGGATGTGGACGAAAGCAAGCGTGCGTGCGCGCGGGTACTCTACGGGGCCCTGCCCGCCACGGGACATCTGCCCGTGCGTGTGGCGAAATACTGGCCGGCGGGTTTCGGCATCACCACTTCCGCATGGATACTCGATTTCGACCGCACGTATCAGGAGTCGGGACTTTCGTCCGAAACCCGCCGGCGCATCGACTCTCTGGCCACAACGGGACTGGAGCAAAAAGCCTACCCCGGCTGCCAGATTCTGATTGCCCGGAAAGGCAAGGTAATCTACGACCAATGTTTCGGCACCGCCACCTACGATTCTCTCTCCGCCGCCGTGCAACCCAACAGTCTCTACGACTTGGCCTCGCTCACCAAAATCCTCGCCACCACGCTGGCCTATATGCGTTTGTATGAGAACGGTGAGATTGCGCTCGACGAACCGATACGCAACTATCTGCCGCGTTTGGGTCAAACCAACAAGAAACACATCACATTCCGGCAAACCCTGACCCATCAGGCAGGGCTGAAAGCCTTTATCCCCTACGTAGACCCGGACCTGATGCACAACGGCAAACCGGTCTTCGACAGTGTGTATTCGTCGAACTACCCGCTGCAGGTGGCCGACCGTCTCTTTCTGATTAAGGACTACGACAAGGAAATCCGCAAACGTATCGACGAAACGCCCGTCAACCCTCGGAGGCCGTATGTATACAGCGACCTCGGTTTCTACTACCTCAACGAAGCCCTGCGGAAAATCACCGACACCACGCTGGACGGCTTTGTGGAACGCGAATTCTACGCGCCATTGGGATTGAAGACCTTGGGGTTCCGTCCGCTCAACCGCTTCCCGCTCTATCAGATTATGCCCACCGAAAACGATACCCTTGTGCGGAAACGCCAGATTCGGGGCTATGTGCACGACCCCTTGGCCGCCTTTTCGAACGGAGTGGCGGGTTCGGCGGGATTGTTCGGTTGCAGCCGCGATGTGGCGGTAATAGGACAGATGCTGTTGCAGAACGGCTTTTACGGCGGCATTCAGTTCTTCGATTCCGCAACGGTCAAAGCTTTCACTTCCTGCCGTTTTTCGCAAGCCGACAACCGCAGGGGCGGAGGATTCGACAAACCGCCTTTCAAGAAAGACGACCCCTCGCCCACCTGCGCTTCCGCCTCGTCCGAAAGTTTCGGTCACAGCGGCTTCACAGGCACCTATCTGTGGGTAGACCCCTCCCTCGATTTGGTATATGTGTTCCTTTCCAACCGCGTCTATCCCGATTCGCACAACAAGAAGCTGAACGTGCTCGGAATCCGTACCTCCATTCTGGAATTGCTCTACGAAGAATAAAGACGCCCCTTTTTTAAAATCTGAAAAGGGTTATGTTTTTTCTATTGAATTTTATTATTATATTTGCACATTGTTAAAAATAGAAATATTTGATAAGACTATAAACTATTTCAACAATGAAGCGCATATCTATTATTTTAAGTTTTTTGTTTCTATTCCAAATCGTTTATGCCAGTAAACCTAACAAAGCGATTTATTTTCCCAATGAAACTAAAAAGGTATTCGGAATAACCTTTGTCAAAGTGGGAGTGGGTACAAAAAAAGAAATAAAGAACAATACCTTCCAATCCTACTACATAAGTACGTCTAAGGTGTCGAGGCGCCAATTTGCTTATTTTCTGAATGACATAAAAGCCGAATATGAGCTTGCCGGCATCTATAAAAACGACATATGTTTACTTTCTGATTTTAGATATGTTGGAAAAGGTCCGGTGTCTTGGGACTACAATTCGAAAAAAAATGAATGGACATACACGCCTAAACCTTTGGCAAATGAACCTGCCGGAATGGTCACTATACTCGGGGCAAACCAGTTTTGCCATTGGCTTCAACAAGAAACAGGGGAAAATGTACGTTTACCTAAACCCATAGAATATCGTCCAACCTTGCCACAAAATATCAAGAAATATATAAGAAAGAACAAGAAATCATTAAGTATAGAAGATATAGATTTGATTAAATCACTAAACATAGAAAATTTGAGTACAGGTACCGAATGGGCACAATACACACCTGGTAGTGCTTATATTATGAGTTATAGCAAAGATTGTCCTAAAGGACTCTACATTCCCATGCTCCTTCTTTCTTGTACCGGTGTAGCTACACCTATCACCATACCTATTTTAGCGTTTGTCAAAATTCCCAAGCTGAAGTTCACGTCATTATATTCGTCCAACGAAAATTCCACATTTCCAACTGCGGAACCCGATCTTGGTTTCCGTCTTGTTATTCCCGCCCCCAATTACTGGGATGATTAATACACAATATATAAAACAATAAAATTCATTCTATTACAAGCTTTTCAAAAGGTCACCAAGTTGGTGACCTTTTTTGTGAAATACCAACAATTCTCAGACCGAACCCCTGTGGTTCCACCGGGCTGAAAGAATTGCCAAATTTTCCTTACCTTCGTGAGGTATTCGCAGGACAGGACATTACTATGTCTGTACCATAACGAAGGATGAGAGATATGGACGATAAACCAACATTTGTATATCGGGACGGAATGTTGTCGGACACGAGATATGTAGAATGGCTATCTGATGTAAAGGCTCGCTTCCGCCAAAGTCAGATTAAAGCCTCTATCCGCGTCAATACAGCTATGCTTGAATTCTATTGGGGTGTCGGAAGGGACTTGGTAGCATTACGTGCAGAAGAACGTTGGGGAGCAGGCGTGGTGAAACAGTTTGCCCTCGATATGCGTCAGGCTTTTCCATCAATAACCGGCTTCTCGGACTCCAATGTCAAGTACATGAAGCAATGGTATTCGTTCTATTTTGAAGGTGTTACAAAAAGCCAGCAGCCTGTTGGCCAAATAAAAAAAGAAAAAAGCCAGCAACCTACTGACCAATTGGAAATGCCCGAAATCTTCGGTCACGTGCCTTGGTTTCATCATGTGCATATCATTTCCAAATGCCAATCTCTTGACGAGGCTTTATTTTATATCAACAAAGTAGCTGAAGAGGGGTGGAGTCGCAGCATACTTGAAAACAAGATTGCGTCCAACTTTTTCCTATCTCAAGGTGCGGCCGTTACCAACTTTGAACGTACATTGCCTTCATCACAAAATTCATTGGCCAAAGAAATGCTGAAGGACCCCTATCACTTTGATTTCTTGTCTATGAAGGCTGAATATGACGAGCGTGATTTGGAAGAAGCGCTTGTAGCCAACATAACCCAGTTTTTATTGGAATTGGGCAAGGGCTTCTCTTTCGTGGGACGACAAATGGAGTTGCAGATGCCCGGAGGACAGACTTTCTTTCCCGATTTGGTGTTTTATCATATTCCGCAACACAGGTATGTCATCATAGAGTTGAAAACGGTAAAATACATTCCGGAGTTTGCCGGCAAACTCAACTTCTATGTCACGGCAGTCGATGCGTTGCTCCGCGGAGAGGGGGATAATCCCTCCGTGGGGCTGATTATCTGCAAATCCACAGACAAAACCATCGTGGAATGGTCTTTAAAGGACATCAATAAGCCCTTGGGGGTAGCCACCTACCAATTACAGGAAGTGGTTGACCGCACAATGGCAGAACTGGAACTGAGAACAAAGAAATTCTTATAAAGGATTCACTCTGCGGAAAGGTTCTGCCACAAAACACAAGAGCCGTTTTTCTGAAATCTCGCTGGGCTGAAAGGATTGCCAAATTTTCCTTACCTTCGCAAGTAATTGAGGCGCACGTTGCGTCTCACCTAGCACAACTAAAATTATAAAATTAACTGCAATTATGAAAAATACGAAAGCAAACGATTGGCAAGTGAAAGTGGGTCTTGCCGAAATGTTGAAGAATGGGGTGATTATGGATGTTACCGATGTGGAACAGGCCAAAATCGCCGAGGATGCCGGTGCCATAGCCGTAATGGCTTTGGAGCGTGTGCCTTCCGATATTCGTAAACAAGGTGGCGTGGCGCGTATGAGCGATCCGAAAATGATTAAGGAAATCAAGAAGGCGGTGAGCATCCCCGTTATGGCCAAATGCCGTATCGGACACTTCGCCGAAGCACAGATC
Organism: bacterium; assembly: GCA_014803485.1. Lineage (GTDB taxonomy): Bacteria > Bacteroidota > Bacteroidia > Bacteroidales > P3 > Pullibacteroides. Next base: position 23,842 of record JAAVBQ010000029.1, read on the forward strand.
CTGCAGGCTTTGGGTATCGACTTTATTGACGAGAGCGAGGTTCTCACGCCCGCCGATGAAGAATTCCACATTCACAAACACGATTTTAAGATTCCGTTTGTGTGCGGTTGCCGCAATTTGGGTGAAGCCTTGCGCCGCATAGGCGAAGGTGCGGCGATGATGCGTACCAAGGGCGAGGCCGGAACGGGAAATATCGTGGAAGCCGTGCGCCACATACGCGCCTTGATGAACGGCATCCACCGTCTGCAAGGTTGCAGCAAGGAAGAGTTGATGACCGAAGCCAAGAACCTCGGCGCTCCCTACGATTTGGTATGCTATGTGGCCGAACACGGCAAACTGCCCGTTCCCAATTTCTCCGCCGGTGGCGTAGCCACCCCCGCCGACGCGGCCTTGATGCGTCAGCTGGGTGCCGAATCGGTATTCGTAGGCTCGGGTATCTTCAAATCGTCCAACCCCAAGAAAGTGGCCAAGGCGATTGTGGAAGCCACCACGCATTACGACAACCCCGACAAGTTGGCCAAGCTGAGCGAAAATCTGGGCGAACCCATGCACGGCATCGATGTCCGTCAATTAGGCGAAAACGAGCTTTTTGCAGGAAGAGGCTGGTAAGGTATAAGAAATTCGGATGAAGACAATCGGTGTTTTAGGAATTCAGGGTGCGATAGAAAAGCACCTGGAAAGCGTGGCCGCCATAGGCTGCAAAGGGCTTTGGGTCAAAACCGCCGCCGACCTGAAGAAGATCGACGGCATCATTTTGCCCGGAGGCGAAAGTACCTCCATCGGCAAGCAACTGGAATGGTTCGGCATGATGAATCCTTTGCGCGAAGCTATCGCGCAGGGCCTGCCCGCATTCGGCACCTGTGCCGGCATGATTCTGTTGGCCAAAGATATCGAGGCCTGCACACAGGCCCGCATCGGCCTGATGGACATTACCGTACGCCGCAATGCCTACGGCTCTCAACTGGACAGTTTCATCACCGACCTGCAGGTGAAAGGCATCCAAGGCAAGATTCCCGCCGTATTCATCCGTGCGCCCCGCATCGAAAAATGCGGCAGGAACGTGGAGATTCTCGCTTCGCATAAAGACCACCCTGTGTTGGTGCGCCAAAAGAACATGATGGCGGCAAGCTTTCACCCCGAACTGACCGAAGACACCCGCCTGCACGCTTGTTTTGGCCAAATGCTGTAAGATGTTTAACCGAAGATACATACGCGAAAAGGTAGTGCAAGCCTACTACGGCTTTGCACAAGGAGGTTGCGAGAGCGCCCTTTCCTGTCAGAAAAATTTTCTGACAGGTCTGGATCAGACCGCGCAACTCTACTATTATCAACTTGGATTTGTCGTGACGTTGGCCGACTATGCCGCCGAACAATACAGACAGGCCAAGGAACGCGGTATCCGCTCGCAGAAACTTCTGGAAGGACTGCGGATGATGGCCGAGAACGCCGCCATAGAGAAACTCCGTCGCGACAGCGTGCTCAAAACCAAAACCGCCGAATACCGATTCGATACCCAAGCCCTTCACGACTTGGCCAAGTCCGTTTACGAAAGCCTTTTCCTCAACCAAGGCGAAGGTTCCGTGGCGGGACGTATGCAAGCCGACACTTCCGACGAAGACCCGTTCCTGCACCATCGCGAATTTTTGCGCCGTCTCTACAAACGCAAGATTTCCGATCATCCCGCGTTACGGGCCTATTGTGAGGAACATTCCCTCTACTGGGAAGCGGACTACGAATCGGCCTGCTTTTGGGCCTACACCACGCTCGCCCGCATGGAAGAAGAAAATGAAACGGGCATCGACGAAGGCTGGACTGTGGACGACGAGGTGGTGACCTTCGGGAAAACCTTGCTCGAGAAAACGCTTCTTCATCACGACACCTACAACCGGTATGTGGCCGAAAGCCTCGAAAACTGGCGGCAGGAACGCATAGGAATCACAGAAAGCGTGCTGTTGTGTGTGGCGGTGAGCGAAATGATAAATTTCCCCTCCATTCCCATCAAGGTGAGCCTGAACGAATATATCGAGCTTTCGAAGCATTTTTGTTCGAAAGACAGTGCGGCCTTCGTGAACGGAGTGCTCAACAAGGTAGCCGGGAAACTCAAGGAAGAGAAAGTGATTAAAAAAAGTGGCCGGGGCCTGATTGGATGAGGATTATTAACCCTAAATTATAATTGACTATGTATTTGATGAACATTATGTTGCAAGCTCCCGCCAACGGTGGAGGCATGTGGCAGCAAATTATGATGATTGCCCTGATTCTGGTGATTTTCTATTTCTTTCTGATTCGTCCGCAGATGAAACGCAGCAAGGAAGCCAAGAAATTCCGCGACAGCCTGCAGAAAGGTCAGAAAATCGTGACCATAGGCGGTATTCACGGAAAAATCGTGGAAATCGACGAAAACACCGTGACGATTCAAGTGGAGAACGAAGGCCGTCTGCGCATGGAAAAGAGCGCGATTGCCTCGAGCGCCACCGAGCAACTTCCCAATGCTTAAAATCGGTCTTACCGGAGGTATGGGCTGCGGCAAATCTGTCGTAGCCCATATTTTTTCTTCTTTAGGCGTGGCGGTATACGATGCCGACAGCCGCGCCAAGGAAATCTCGGCTTTGCCTTCCACCCGCACCGCAATAGCTTCACTTTTCGGTGAAGAAGCTTCTCGAAACCGCAAAATCTTGGCGGAAAAAGTGTTCACTCATCCCGAAGAATTGGCCAAACTCAATGCTCTCCTGCACCCGTTGGTGATGGAAGATTGCAAGAGGTGGTTCTATGATTTGGCCGCACGCGAGGACTACACCGCTCCTTATGCCGTGGCCGAGGCGGCGATTTTGTTCGAAAGCGGCATGGAGAAACTTTTTGATTTTATCGTGACGGTAGAGGCACCGCAGCAGGTGCAGATTGCACGCGCCATGAAACGCGACGGCTCCACCCGCGAACAGGTTCTCGCCCGTCTTTCCCGCCAGCTCCCCTCCGAAATCCGCCGCCAAAAGGCGGATGCCGTTCTCCTCAACGACTCCATCCATCCCATTCTCCCGGATGTACTGAATCTCGATAAGGAATTCCGTCTTAAATAAGATAGATAGCACCGCCGATATTGTCGTGGCGGGCGCCGGTAACGCTCTTCAGGCAGTTGGGACGCCCCTCCATGCGAAGCACGCCGAGAAGGGCGAAAATCAAGGCTTCTTTATAGGCGATGAGGGTTTTATCGACTGGAGCGAGGGTGAGGCCGCTCCACGCGGCGATTCGCTCGGCCAGATAGGTGTTGAGGGCTCCGCCGCCGGTCATCAACATAGAGGCATCGACACAGGCGGCCGAACCGCCCCCGTCGGGGGCGGCGGGGCGAAAGTCCCGCGCCTCGCGACATACCTGCCCGATTCTCCGGGCGATATGTTCCACCAACGTATGCAGGATGTCTTCCGTGGAAGAATTTTCGTAGGGTTTGACAATCGGCAGGAATTCGTCTTTGAAATTCTCGAATCCCAAAGACTTGGGTGGCTTCTGCGCATAATAGGGAAGAGCCTCCAATTCTTCGAGAAGCGAGGGGACGAGAGTGCCTTTGCGGGCCAAACGGCCGTCTTCGTCGTAGGAGAGACCCGCACGGGAGGCGTAGTAATTCAGTGCCATATTGCAGACGCTGATGTCGAAAGCCTCACGCGCCCCTTTGGCATCGCGATAAGAGATATTGGCGATACCGCCCAGATTGAGGCAGAACGTGTAGTTGCCGAAAAGCAGTTCATCGCCTATGGGCACCAAAGGTGCCCCCTGCCCGCCCAACGCCACATCGGTGGTGCGGAAATTATTGACAATCGTGAGACCGCTTTCGGCCGCCATGGCCGCGCCGTCGCCGATTTGCAGGGTGAGCCCGTTTTCGGGTTGGTGAAAGACCGTATGTCCGTGCACGGCGGCAAAGTCCGGCGCGGCAGGCAGGCTCTGCGAGCCTGCCCCGCTTGCAGTTCCTGCAAGCGGCATGGCGGCGAAACGCCGCAACGCCTTTCCCACGAAATGCCCGTAATCCACATGCAGCTGCGCAAGTTGCAGACCGCTCATATTCACGGCCCCGGCCAAGCGGCTCCGCCAAACCTCCGGATACGGCAGCGTCTCGGCACGGAGGAACACGTAACGCCATTGCCCGTTTTCACACGTAAACGCGACACGAAGCAAGTCGAGACCATCTAAAGACGTACCCGACATCACCCCTATCACATCATATCTTTTCATACCCACAACGAAAAACTCAGTTCAGACCTTTTACATGCGGCTTACCCGCCTTGAAATCCTTGAGATAGAACGGCTCGAAATAGGCCGTGTCTTCGAAACGCCCGTCTTGAAAAGCCTGCTGCGCCAAAGCGGCCATGCACCGCGCCTCCGGCGCGATGCCGTCCATAAAACGGGCATTGGCCTCGCTACCCAAGACAGCCTTGCATTTTTCGGCGCCGTTGCCGAAAAAATATACGGGACGGTAGGCGAGATATTCGTTATAACACCCCGCTTCTACAATATCGGCACGCACCCCGCGCACCTCTTCCAATGCAAGATTGTAGAACGCACTGTAGACCTCCATACGCCCCGCATCGGTCATAGGACAAAACAAAGCGTCGGCGGGCACTTCGCCCGTCTTGTGCAGACGCGAAACCGCCTCCCATGCCATAGCCTGCAGAGGGCTCACCGACAGGAGCGGTTTTTGCAGCGCATAGGCCAAACCCTTGGCCGTAGCCACACCGATGCGCAAGCCCGTATAGGAACCCGGGCCTTTGCCCACCGCCACCGCGTCCAAATCCTCGGGACGGAGCGCCGCTTCACGCAAAACCTCATCGATAAAAACGGCAATCTTGGCGGCATGATCGTTGCCGGCACAAGACTGCCGTCCGAAAAGGATTCCTTCGCGTGAAAGCGCCACCGAACAATTCACCGTGGACGTTTCAATGCAAAGAATCTTTGCCATGCTTTTACTTCTTCTTGGCCGAGGTTTTCTTAGCGGCGGCCGGCTTCTTGGCGGTAGCTTTCTTCGTGGTGGCGGCAGCGGTCTTTTTCGTAGCCGTCGTGGTCGCTTTTTTCTTCGTGGCCGTGGCGGTCTTCTTTACCGCAGGTTTCTTCGCAACCGTAGACTTCTTCGCAGCCGTCGCTTTCTTCGCAGCGGCTTTCTTCTCCTTCTCCATTTCGGCCTTCACTTCTTTCACGGTAGCCTTCACCACCTTCGCCACTTTCTTGCTCGCCTTGGTGGCCTCTTTCCTGGCCTTTTCCAAAGCCACCTTGCCTTTGGCAACGGTCTCGTTGTCCTTGGCGGCCTTAGCCACTTTCTTGCTCACCTTCACGGCCTCTTTCCTGGCCTTTTCCAAAGCCGCCTTGCCCTTGGCCACGGCTTCCTTGCCCTTGGTGTTCTTCAATTCGTTCACCTTGCTTCCGGCTTCTTCCGCCATTTTTTTCAGTTTGGCCGAAGCCACCCGCCCTGTAGCCTTTACAGCGGCGATAAAATCTTCTTTTTTCATAGTTCCGTTTTCGTTTAGCAGGTCTTCCGCCTCGAGACGTTCGAGGAAGTCGGACCAGACATTCATATAATTAATATAAGCATCGTAAGGAGAATCGTAGGGGTTGAGATAGCGGATGGAGGGACGGGTGGTGAAATACTTGGTGGACATGAAACCAAGGTTCTCCACGCCCATCAAGAAGCGGAAATCCTTTTGCAATTCCTCGTCCGTGCACACACGCATCACCTCGCAGACCCTACGCCAATTTTCCACCACATCCTTCTGCAAGTCGTTGGCGTAAAGAGCGGTGAGATCCTTTTCCTCGTCGAGATTCGATACCGTGAAAGGCACATACAAAGCGGGGTAATCTTCCTTCAGGCTGCAAAGTTTGGAGGGATTCACAAATACATAATCCGTATCGGAAACGATATGGTTCACAAGGGCTTCAAAGAATTCGAAGATACCGCTTCCCTCATCCTGAAATTCACCCAACACGCCATAGTTCATGTAGAGGGTGATATGGTCGTTGCCGTTCGTGGCATCGCGGTCCACCTGCATCCTCTCGATGAACTTCTCTGCCGTAAGAGGCCACAAACCGCTGTTCTTGTCCGAAAAGCGAAGCGAAATATCCTCACTCAGAACACCGTCCCGCAAGATTATCTTCAATTTGGAGGTGGGATGCGAATAGAGCACGTGCGGACTCTTCCATCCCAATACCGGCTTGGCGCCCTCGGTCATCACGCCTGCAAATCCCATCTGCGCCACACTTTCACCGATTTCATCATCGTAGAGCAAATGCGAACCGGCCAACACCGAGGGCTTCTGTCCGAACACTTCGGCCAAGCGCTCACGGTGCAGTTTCACCTGCTTTTTCCACAATTCCCTGTCTAAAATAGCCGTGGCGGAACTACTGTAGTCGGTAGCCAGAAGTTCCACACCCTCGCGGGCAATGAGCGTTTTGAAATTGTCGAGCACTTCCGGCATATACCACTCCATCTGATCCATCGAACAACCCGTAAACACAAACGAGAAGCCGAACTTGTCGCCGTGTTTGTCCAACAGACCGTTGAGCATGGCGTTGGCCCGATAGTAGGTGCGCTCCGAAAACCTCTTCAACAGATACTTGTTGCGATAGTCGTCGTAGTAGTTGTGCCGCTGCCCTATATCGAAGAAACGATACGAGCGCAGATAGAACGGGTGATGCACCTTGAAAACGATACTTACGGTATTCATGATATAGCCTCCTTATAAACCTGTTTGATTTTCTCGGCCGCCGAGCTCCATTTGAGCTGCTGGGCGTCGGCCGCACCCATGCGGGCGAACGTCCGCGAAAGCGCGGGATAATGCAGAAGTCCGTAGATGGCGTCGGCCATAGCGTCCACATCCCAAAAATCCACCTTGAGCGCATGATTGAGAATCTCGCTCACGCCCGATTGTTTGGAAATCACCACGGGCACATTCGAACGCATGGCCTCCAAGGGCGAGATGCCGAAAGGTTCGGACACCGAGGGCATCACATACACACTGCTCATTCCATACATTCTGTCGACATCGGCACCGCGCAGAAAACCGGTAAAGTTGAAGCGGCGCCCCATGCCCAAGGCCGCCACGCGACGCACGATGGTATGCAGCATATCGCCCGAACCCGCCATCACGAAACGTACATCCTTGTCTTTTTCCATCACAAGGCGCGCGGCCTCCACAAAATATTCCGGTCCCTTCTGATAGGTTACGCGCCCCAAGAAAGTAACAATCTTCCTGCGGCCGCGCGCCGTTTCGTCCATCGGTTCCTTGTCGGGCCCGGGCTCCACGGCATTATACACAGTGGTGACCTTGGCAGGGTCTATGCCATAGCGTTTGACAACAATCTCGCGGGTATAGTTGCTCACCGTGATGATTCTGTCGGCGGCCAGCATACCTTCGCGTTCGATGCCGTAGACAATGGTGTTGACATTTTCGCCGGTGCGGTCGTATTCGGTGGCGTGCACATGAATCACCAACGGCTTGCCGCTGGCTTTCTTGGCAGCGATGCCCGCGCGGTAGGTGAGCCAATCGTGGGCGTGAATCACATCGAAATCGTAGCCCGTAGCCACTTTCACCGCCACCATGGCGAGGTTGTTCACCTCGTCCATCAAGTTGGCGCGGTAGGCGCCCGAAAACGAATACTTGCGCTTGGAGTATATCTCCGAATCGAAATGCGAAGCGCGTTTCAAAGCCTTTTCCAGACTAAAATACTGGTCTGTCCCCACATAAGGGATAAGATTGGCTCCTGCCTGTATATAAGTGAGGTTCTTGAAAATCTCTTTGTAGAGAGGGTGACGTAAATCCACTTCCACATCCGAGGCATTGACTAAATGCGCCACGCCTTTGTCCTCGTCGCCATGCAGGGTGGGAGCCACGAAAATCACCTCCACATTTTGGGCCAATAATCCCTTGCACATTCCGTAGCAGGCTGTGCCCAATCCTCCCGAAATATGCGGAGGAAACTCCCATCCAAACATTAATACCCTCATATCCTAACTTTTAATTATTGTCAATCATCGCCTTCATGCGCAACAGTTCCGCCACGCTCCAAGCCTGACTGAAAGCGCCTTTGGCCGCATAGCCGGGATCTCCGTCGTAGATTTCGGCCACCGAACCCAAGCACAATTCCCCCAAAGCCGGTTCAAAATCTTCGTATAAACGTGCGGTCAAAGTTCTTCCGCTTTCACCGTAAACCTTAATGCAGGCCTCGGCGAAATGTCCGGTCAGCCACGGCCAGACCGTGCCTTGATGATAGGCCATATCCCGCTTGTCCTGATCGCCCCGATAAACCCCCTTGTAGCGCGAATCGGAGGGCGAAAGGGTGCGCAGGCCGCGCGGCGTGAGCAAGAACGTGCGGACGGTGTCCACCACCAGCTGCCCCACCTTCTCGCTCACGGGCGAATAGGGCAACGACACGGCGAAAATCTGATTGGGCCGTATGCTCCAGTCGCGGATGCCGTTCTTGACGGTGTCGGCCAGATAACCTTTCTCCTTGTCCCAGAAAGTTTGCTTGAACATGGCGGGGAACTGCTCCATACGGGGTTCCCATGTCTTTACGAAATCCTTATCTCCTCTCTTGCCGCAGGCCTTTTCGGCCTCAACGGCAAACATCACGGCATTATACCAAAGGGCGTTTATTTCCACCGCCGCACCGTCGCGAGGGGTAACGGGCCGGCCACCTACCACGGCATCCATCCACGTAAGGGCGAAACCTTCCTTGCCGGCATAAATCAATCCGTCTTCGCCCCGCCCTATTCCGTATGGAGAACTCTGCCCCGAAGCATAGTTCTCTATCACCTGCTTCACCGCATCGCCGAATTCCCGCCAAACGGCCTCAATATTACCTGTGTGCAGGGCATATTGCTGCAGGGCCCACACAAACCACAGCGGCGCATCCACCGAGTTATAGGCCGAAGCCTCGCCATAACCCACATTGGGAAACAAGCCGCCCACCTGATCTTTGAGCATGGCCCGCATCACATCCAGAAAGTCGTCTTCCCTACCCGTGCAGAGCGTCAGGCCGGGTAAAGCGATAAAGGTGTCCCGTCCCCAACTTCCGAACCACGGATAGCCGGCCATAACCTGCAGGCGTTTTTCCTTGCGCACCAGAAACGAAGCGGCGGCGGCCCGGAGACAATTTTCAGACGAATCCAAAGGAATGAGCTCCCTCACACCCTGTTGAAAAAGCTTTTCGAACCCATCGCTTTTCTTGAGCGGAGAAAGCCCGGCACAGAAATACACCGACTCGCCCTGTTTGAGCTGCACGCAGAACGAACCGGGGGTGAACAGGTCTTCCCTGCAAGGATAACCGCGCTCTTCTTCGCAGGCATACTCCACCTGATGGTACCAATCGGGGCGGATGTCCATGCGGCAGGGTTCCGAAACCTGCAGATAAAGGTCGGAAAAACCGGGATACATACAGCATTTGATGCCCTTTTCCACAAACTGAGCCTGCGTACAGGCGCTGTCGTTGCACACGGTAAGTTGGTGCGCGTTGCGGAAAGCCAGAAAAGGACGAATCTCGAGCGAAGTATCGGAATGGGCGTCCACCAACGTATATTTCAGAAAGAGCCGGTTTTCGGAGGGGTGCATCAGGAGTTCCTTGGTGAGCACCACACCGCCCACATGATAGGTCCAAACCGGATGGGTATGATATTCGAACCGCTCTATATATTTATGTCCCTTGGGTTCGAACACGCCGCCCTTGTATTTCTTCACACCGAGATGAAAATCCCTCTCGCGTTGAATCACGGTCTCTTCCACCGACGAAAGCAACACAAAGTTGTCTTGACTCAACGCAGGCTGGGCGCAGACAAAAAGCCCGTGGTACTTGCGGCTGTTACAGCCCGCCAGCGTGGACGAGGCATAGGAACCGTTTTGCGAGACACACACGAACTCTTTATGCAGAGAATCCTCCAAATTGGAAAGACGGTTTTTATCAAAATCGAAAATCTCCATAGCCAGAACCTTTTGACTTCCCTCCAAATTTACGTATTTTTTTCGATATGAGAAGAAAAAAAATAACGCGGGGGCGGATTTTTCAATCCGCCCCCGCGTTAAGAGAGGTTCCGTGCGGGGCGGAACGCCCCGTGTCAGACCTTTATCGTACCACCAGTTTCATGGTCACCGTCTTGCCGTTCGTCAAAACGCGCACCATATAGACACCGCTGTGGTCGAGCGACAAACCGTGTACCCCGGAAGTCATTTCCCTACGCAGTACAATCCGTCCCGTCATATCGTATATCTCCACCATACCGTTGTAGGTCATCTGCAAATTGAACGCACCGGCCGAAGGATTGGGATAGACCGACACACCGGCATCCTTCGCCTCGGTTTCGTTGTCCAAGGTGGAGGTATAGACATACATGTAGTCCGAGAACTGTTCTTCGGCACCGTCATACACCGCACTCACGCGATATTCGTATTCATCTTTGTCCTGCGACAGATTGGCATCTGTATATTCGAAGCCTGTCAACAGGGTTTCATTGATTTTTTCATCATCGCGATACACATTGAAACCTCTCAGTTTGATACCGTCGCTCGTGGTTTTCCGCGCATGCTCGGGAGCCACGGCGCCACGGCCCGAAAGTTTCAACGCAGCATCCATCGTCACGGCCTTTCCCGCTATATAAGCTTGGGGATTGGGTGCGGAAGCCGCCGCTTCCAAATCGCGTTGACGCACCACCAAGGCATTGATACAAAGGTTTACATCAAGATCCATGCGACCCAGATAGTCGAATTGTTCACCGTTCCCCGAAACCAAGTCGGAATACTGAGGCTTGCCGGGACCGGCGTCGTAGGCGAATACAGACTGTACCTCTTCGGGATTGTAGGATACCGCATAACCCACCCCGATTTCCTGCTTCTGTTTCATACGGTAGATTTTGGTGAAATAGGAACGGCACCATTCCCATTCATTGAGCTTATCGTCGTAAATCTGTTGATGCACCTGCTGGTCATCTACATAAATCAAGGTGCGGACATTCTCTACCTGCTTGGTTCCCAACATAAATTCCACACCCACCAGATAGAGGTCCTCATCGAATTTGGCCATATCCTCGGCATCCCAACCAATGACGCAATATACCTCCGAAGCATCTCCGATTGAGTTGGCGCTGTACGGATTCTTACAGTATCCGTAGGCCATCGGTTCTTCGAAGAAAGGCAGGTTCCACGAGGCTATCACATCAAATTTTCCATCTTCTTCCTCATGCAGCATTCCCGTCACCTTCACCGCCGAGGGCGCTTCGGCCGTTCCTTTGCCGTTAAGGGTAATGGTTACGGTGTCGGAGGCCACACACGAATTATCGTAGAAGGCTTCCACCACATACATATATTCCTTGTCCATCTCGGCCGTAACGTCGTAGAATTTCTTGTCCGCGAGACGCGGTTCGGAAATCAACGAACCGTCGCGGTACACATTGAAGCCCACCAAGCCTGCGGTGCTCTCAATCTCCCATGTGAGGACGGTTATGGAATTCGATTCACGAGCTTTCAAATCCGTAGGAGGATTGCACTCGCCGATAGCGTTAATCTCCACGGTAACGGTAGCATTCACTTCCGAAGAATTGCTGGAGCAACCTTTCTTGTCGAGATATTCTATACTATATACATAGGTGCCCTCGTCCAAAAGGTCTTCCTCGAAATGACGGGAGATAAGGGTGTCGCTCACTGGTTTATCGTTGCGATAAACCCTGTAGCCCAATACGCTGGAAGAAGCTTCGATTTCCAGATCCACCACGAAATGGGGATTGACGGAACTCTGCATCAAACACTCCAACACCACCGTACCGTCGTTCAAGGTTGTCTTCGTGAGGCCCAGCGGGTAGCTGACCTTCGTGTCACCGCCCACATACTCGGCGATACGAGCGTTTTCGAAGAGGTTCTGCCGATGGATTTCTTCTCCCGTGGCCAAATCGAAGGTTATCAAATCGCAACCGTTGACACCACTTTGATCGGTGATATAGAGCTTACCGTCGTGACATTCGCTGCCTCCGATAATAAGGCTGGTTAAACCCGTACTGCCGCCGGGAATCATATCATTGGCTCCCCGGGCTGTAACAGGATAGCGCACCACACTCTCATACCCACCCAAAATCAGATAATCGTCACCTTCGTTAACCGATGGGTCTTGGTTTTCCACATACGCGATATGCGTCACATTCGCGATACGCGTCGACCAATAGCGTCCCATGCTTACTTCCAAAGGATCTTGACCGAGGGTTAGTTCTATAATCTGGCTACTGTTGCAGGCCAGCCAGAAAGTGCCGTCGTGATAGGTCATGTCGTAGATTGTGGAGGTGGCCAACATAGGAATGTCGGCGGTCTTCAAGGCCTTGTGGGTATACGCATCATATATCGTGAAAATACCGCCGCGCGTAGTGGTGTAGATATAGTCGCCCACCTTCACCGCCGCACTCAGCATGTAGCTTTGCGGTTGGAAAAAGCCTGCGGGATAGACATCTCCCGCCGCTCCCTTGGCCGCACGCCGGCCCAGAGACAAGTCGGACGAAGGCAAATCCCAATCCAACTGTACGGTGCGGTTATAAACCACATTTTTATAGATGTTCTGCACAGGCAGACAACCGTTGGGGTTGATGACATAAATCGAGACCGAATCGGATTTCGGAGCCGTACCCTCGTCATAAACCGCCTCCACCGAATACCAGTACGTGTTTGGGGACACTCCCATATCGAGATATGTATTTTGGTTGGCAGCCACCATCGTGGAGTTTACCTTGGTTTGTCCACGATATACATTATAACCCAGCACCGTGTATTCGCTCGTTAAAGGAGCGCTCCATCTCACCTGCACGTTGTCCGTTCCGAGATTTTGTTGTGCCTGTACGTCGAGGGCCGGAGCGAAAGCTTGCTCGGCATCCAAAATCACCACATAGGGATAGAAACTGCCGGCGGCAGTGTAACCGGTAAAGATGCGGGCATCGGAAGAAAGCGACATAGGGGTGTATAAGTCTATCTCCTTTTCAACATCGAGACCATAGAGATAATGGCAATAGTCGTGCAGATTATATTTGGTTTTAGTGTCGGCAAAATAGAGATAAGGAGTGCGGTCCTGGGCCTCCATACCTTCCGCCCCTATCACCACATGGTTGTCCGAAACACCCCACGCGTGCGCTTGAGTATTGTTCGGCCACCGAGGAATATTTTCGGTGGTAAAGGTGCCCTTCGCCTTGTCGTAGCGCACGATATAGGCATAGCCGTCATTGGCGCCCACGGCAAAACTACCGTCGGTGCTTATCGCGGCAAGTTCGCCGTCGCTGACCTCGCCTTCCGTGCCGGTATAGTTGATGCTGCCGCGTTCTCTATCCCAAAGCGCTGCCGAAAAGTTGGAATAGGCACGAGGCATGGTGGCGCGACCGGCAATAATCTTTCCGTCGCCGCTCATTGCCATACCCGTGCTCACAATACCTTTTTCTGTCTCAAAATCGATATCAAAAAATTCGAGCGTATCCAGAATATCGCCCGTTTTGGTGTCGAGGATAAGCGTAAGTTGCGGGGTACCCGGTGTGGACATATAGGCCACCGCCATCAAGGTATTGAGATCTTCCGAAGCGGCCACGATTCTGAAATCATTTCCCCCCGCGTCTTCACTACCCCGGTTCCACCGCGTGTAGTCCTGACATATATCATTGCCCATTTGGGCGTAGTTCGATGTGATATATTTATCCCAATCTTCCACCGCCACAACATAACCATCCTCGATATATTCGAATTCCCGAGTGGCGAGTTCATAGATAAATCCCTCATTGCCGTTCTTTCCGAACACAAAGCGACCGTTGCGAGAAAGATAAATCTCCTGCCAATTCTGCAAACCGTAAAAGACAATCATCTCTCCTTTCGAACCTTTCACCACTTTGTTCTTGCTCATATCGGGCTGACCCCACAGGGTTGTTCCCGAGAGCAAAGCAATCCAGGCAAAGATTGCAATTTTCTTCAAAATTCTCATTTCTTTATTGTTTATAGTTTTTACAATATAATGACTTTAAATGTCGCCATCCCGGCCCCCTCGCTTATGGCGCGCAACAAAACCGCGCCGTGGGGAAGACGGTGTGTCAGACGCACATCGGCGGAGGAATTCACGGGGAATACGGCCAACCGACGTCCCGTTGTGGAAAACGCCTGCAGTTCCTTCACATATTCGCCGGTGTAGTTTTCGAGTATGATTTCATCGGCGGTTACACGCACACGCAAAGCGTCGTTCAACTTCGCTTCTTCGGTGGAGGAAACACTTTTGGGAAGCGTGGTGAATGATTGTTCCGCCGTCCACGCACTGATTCCGGCCATGCAGACAGCCCGTGCCTTGATATAATACGTAACGGCCTCGCAGTCGGTCAGCCCTCGTATAATTGTTGTATCGCGTTGAACATCAATCAAATCGAATTCATACGGGCATTCATCCAAATCGGCGGAACGGATACTCAACTGTTTCTTGGGGGCGGAAGAAAGCACCACCACAACAACGCCGTCCTGCGTTTCGGTTCCTTCCAGAATTTCGAGACGGGGAACATCGCAATCCTCGAGGGTGGCGAAGACACGGGTACTCGATTTTTCGCTCACTTTTTCCCGTTCCTCATCGCAATAGGTCAATACATAATATTCGTAGGACGTGCCGCTTTTAAGACCCTCGAGATGTATCGTGGTCTCGCTCGTGAAGACGGTATCCCACTTCTCACTTTCTTCCTCTCTATACAGAAGGGCATATTCCAAGCCCTCGCCGCTCCAGGAAATATCCACCGAATTGGTTTCGAGGTGCGATTGGCGCAAACTCTTCACGGGGTCGCAATAGATGTCCGTCCATTCCACTTTTATGTGGTTTGCAAAAATTGTATCGATATCCGTATCGGTTCTGTCCTGAAATTTCGTGTATAAAGCAATATACAGATAGGGTGTTTCCACCTCAAATTCCACACTGACTTTGTGGGCCTGTGTCGTAAAGTAGCTCGAATCAAGCACCGCCAATACCTCCGAACGGCTGAAAAGGCTGTCGGGAGATACGAATACGAAAAGGGAATCTTGATGCCAGAACTCATTTGTCCCCCACGTCGTTATGTCCAATTGCGCTTTTCCCCGGGTATTGCCTACCGCCAAAACGGGAAAACGCAACCAAAGCGGATTCTCCTTCACACGTTTCAACCATATGAACATGCTGTCGTTTCCAAATTCCGCCATTCTCCATACTTCTTTATCGGGTTCCCCTAACGAAGCATGGCCCGTGGCGGGCAAGTCCCCCATGCGGAAGGTGATTTCTTCGGGCATTTTACCGTCGGAAGCCGCCTTCAATACATAAGGTAGACCCCTATGCGTGGTGAATCGAACCATCTGTTCGGCGGAGGTGTCGCCCGCGCCGCATACGGCCCGAACGGAAACCTCATAGGGCGTATGGGAGGCAAGGCCTCTGATATTGGCCTCCCGTACAAGAACATCCATTCTTTTTTGGATGGCGGTATTGGATTCGTTCCAATTCACCACATACGACTCCGCACGCGGCGTATTGTTCCTATCCTCCCATGTCACCAAGGCATTGTTGTGCATCACATCCGAAACCCGCAAGGCCGAAACCTCGCTGCAAGGCACATAGACACTCACGCTCTGAATGGAGGCGTAGTTACTCCCATCTCGTCCCACTCCTTGGTTCGAAGCCACCGATACGCGCAGACGGAAACTTTTGCCTGCGGTTTCGAAAGCCGGAGTCTTTACCGAAAGCATACCCTCGCTCACCTTTGCGCTGTTCGTCACGGTTGCCATCGTGGTCCAGGCCTCTTGTCCGTCCAAGCGGTATTGAAGGTAGAGGGTGTCGGTTGCATTGGGTGCGGAAGCGAGATATTCGCCCGCTATACTTCCTTCTTTCCAAAAATACAGATTGAAGATTGCCCCCACCCTGAGATTCTCTCCCGATTCAAAGACCGGTGACACAGCCGTACTGTGCATAATACTATTGTCTTCTACGTTTTTTAGCATCCGTACACTCAAAATCTTTCCTGTTTTGAGGGATGTAAATTCGTAAACATAGAAAGGATTATCGTTATCTTCACCGAAAAGCCATCCCGCAGGCCCACCTGCGGCAGGACTGGTTATCTCGACATTAACGGCTGCCGAATCGAAATTCACGGTAGAAGGAACCCTCTGCAAAGTCGAAAAACCCCGGCATATCGGTTCGTACGAATATTCGCTTTGGTCGGTGCGGGTCGACCAGGCATAATACCAACGCTCCGTTCCGGCGGTAAGGCCACCTACCCGATACGAAGCGTCTGTGGCGCAAGGTGCCAACACTTCTATTTTTTCATTGCCTATCGTAATCACATCGCCCGTCGCATACCCGCCCGGCTTGGGGTGAAGCCTGTTGGTCAAGAGGATTGCGGGCGATATTTGCCGCGTACTTACCGCCAACAGATAGGGTGCGTTACCGGCCTTAGCCACGGAAATGACATAGCCGGTATCGGAAATCGAAGCCTCCTCCACCTGCAAGGAAGGGGGGAGCATCGCAGTTTTGATTTCGAGACGGGGAATGTCGGTGGCATTGTATTGAAAATTACTGCAAGTGTCGTTGTAGGGGAAAGCATAGAGATAATAGCGGGTGTCGGGAGTGAGTCCCGTCACTCTCTTGTTCTGTATGTATGAACCGTTTGCCTCGTCCCTCATCGCTACGGTGGCGAATACGCTCGTGCCTATCTTCAAACCCGCCCTGTCGCTGTATTCGGTTCCATTTTGAGGCAAATCGTTTCCCATAAGGCTCGCCTTGGTGGACAGCAGAAAAATACACATGGTGCCTTCCGCCCAAAGCATACCTTCCGATGTAGGATTGATTTCGAATTCGGTAGCTGTGATATTGTAGCTCCACCGGGTTATTTTCGGAGAAGCAATCGCCCGACAGGGAGCCGGCTGCATAAAGGCATACGACTCGGAAGGATAACTTGCATCGGTGATTTCAACATTAGGAATGCCCGGATACGGTTGCACAGTGGTCACCGTTCCGCTCAAATTATTCAGAAAGATATCTTCACTCATGCCGCTGCCGGGAATCAAACCCAGCTTGAAAAAGAAATAATTGGCACCCGTGCTACTATCCGTACTGCCCGTAGGCCGCATCGCTACGGGAATCAGGGTGATGTTGCCGTCGGGCGTTATCTTGTATTGGAACGAAAGGGGCAATGTGGTGGCATTATTCTTGCTGTATACTTTCAGATTTTCGTAGCCCACGAACAAGGTGTCGCCCACAATTTCGTATTTCGCGGTAGCGTTTTCACCGGCATACACCGAAGTGACGACACATTCATTTCGTTCCATAACAGCATTATAAGTACCATTGAGGAATTCCAAATACACGAAAGTCTTGAGTTTGCTCGATCCCCTAATATCCACATCGGGATTNGCCTGTGCCGAAATCGCGTCTTCCGTGCCGAAATACAGACAACCCGCACCGGTAAGGCCGAAATACTTAACCTTTGTTTTACCGAAATAGAATTCGGGAATCGAAATATTGCCCGTAAAGGTTGGAGGGGTTCCATAGGCATCGGCCATGGNCTGCAAGGGTTCGGTAGTGCCGTCNGCCTTGAGCCACAACGCATTGAGATTGGCATCTTCGGTAAAGGTGTAGGTAGTGGCCGAAGCCGAGAAGACGTGAGCCGCCACACCGCCTTTTTGACAGACGTAGGTGCGCACNG
Source organism: bacterium (assembly GCA_014803485.1). Classification (GTDB taxonomy): domain Bacteria; phylum Bacteroidota; class Bacteroidia; order Bacteroidales; family P3; genus Pullibacteroides. The sequence continues at coordinate 41,513 of JAAVBQ010000029.1, forward strand.
GCGCCTGGGCATATATCGCCGCAACCGAGAACAGGAAAGTCGNCACAAANGCGAACACCCTGTAATACAANTTNTTATTCATAATACAAATTTGATTTTGGGATTGCAATATACAATAATTAAAAAAACATATAGTAAAATTAATAAAAATCTTCCGTTGCGGGGCATCATGAAAAAACTTTTGGAAAAATAAGACGATGAAANCNGACCGACAAAATGANAAAAGGGGTTGACGAATCAACCCCNTTGCGCTCCCTCAAGGACTTGAACCTTGGACCCTCTGATTAACAGTCAGATGCTCTAACCGACTGAGCTAAGGAAGCTTTTTTTCTCTCGAAAGAGAGTGCAAATGTACGGCATTTTTTTGAAAATGCCAAATAGAAAGATTTTTTTTGTGCGTTTGCTAAATATAGGTATTTTTGCCGNCNGTTGGACTTTGTCCTACCCATGCTCGCGACTCGGCAAAGCCTTCGCCAAGCCGCTGCTTCCTTGGTTCCGTAGCTCAGCTGGATAGAGCAACAGCCTTCTAAGCTGTGGGTCGAGCGTTCGAATCGCTCCGGAATCACAAACACGTGGAGGTTCTGAAAAGAATGGCTTTGAGAAAGCTTACCTATATCCTTATTCCGCTCCTCCTGACGCTGGGGGGTGGTGGCGCACAAGCGGGTCTATATAAGAAGACAAGCCTTGCCCTGCCCGATTCCGTCTGGGAGATTCCCAATCCTTATGCCGATATCAAACCCATCTATGTNGTGGAGAGCCACGACGACAGCGCTTTCATTCAATTGCGCTGGCAGCGGGAAATGGAAGAGGAGGAATTGGCGGAAATGTGGCAACTTCGCGAAAACTACGCTTATACTTCATTCACATCAAAAGAATTACACTATAGACACCCNGAAGAGATTTTACACGGCGACGACACGATTCTGATTCAGCTTGTAGACTCGGCCTGCGTGTATGTNCACCCCTTCAAAGGACGTGTCACCTCTCGTTTCGGTCCGCGCTGGGGGCGTATGCACTACGGCACCGATGTAGGGCTTGCCACGGGCGACACCATCGTGGCGGCTTTCGACGGTGTGGTGCGTGTGTCCCAACGTAATTANTCCTATGGTAATATCGTGATTATCTTTCATAAGAACGGACTTGAGACCTACTATGCCCACATGAGTAAACTCCTTGTGGAGCCTAACCAAGTGGTGAAAGCAGGACAACCCATCGGTTTGGGAGGAAACACGGGACGCAGTAGAGGCTCGCATCTGCACTTGGAAATCCGTTATTTAGGCGTACCCATCGATGCACAGTTCATCATTGATTTTCAAAATTTCACATTATTATCCAACACCTTCCCTCTCTGCAAAAACACCGTGTACGGAATATCGTCTTCCGGTATCCGCTACCATAAGATCAAGTCGGGAGAAACCCTCAGNTCAATTGCCCGAAAATACCGTACCTCCGTGTCGCGTATCAAAGCATTGAACAACATAAAAGGCAACACCATTCGGGCGGGCGCGGTGATTCGCGTAAGGTAATCACAACCGCTTGTGTGTAACTTTTTTCTTAAAACTATGTTTTTTTTCACGAAAATTATTTTTTTTGTGGCGCGTACTTATTGTTGAAATTGTACGAAGTGATTGTTGTTTATATGTTTATATAAAATGACAGTGAGTAAGAAAGCGGGCGGCAAGACTTCGCCCAAAACCGTTTCCAAAGCCCCTGCAAAAAAGGCGAAGCCTGTAACCGCCAAACCGGCGGCCAANAAGCCTGNGGCAAAANCNGCTCCCAAGCCCGCCCCCAAACCGGCGGCCAAGAAGCCTGCGGCAAAANCNGCTCCCAAGCCNGCCCCCAAACCGGCGGCCAAGAAACCTGCGGCAAAACCCGCTCCCAAGCCNGCNCCCAAACCGGCGGNCAAGAANCCTGCGGCAAAACCGGNTCCCAANCCCGCNCCCAAACCGGCGGCCAAGAAGCCTGCGGCAAAANCGGCTCCCAAACCGGCCCCCAAACCCGCCACACCGAAACCTGTGGCCACCAAACCGGTCGAAACGCCCGCAACGGGACGCAAATTGTGCCGCATCATCAGTTTCGACAAAATGACGCCCGAAATCAAGGCTCTCTTCGACGCCCGCTATCCCGAAGGCTACGCCGACTTCGTGAACCGCTATCCCAAACCCAACGGAGAGTGTTTCTATGCGGTGAGCCTCTATGGCGAAGATGCCGATTATTTAATTAAAGTAGATGTCAATGTGGACCTGTCGATAGACGTGGACTACGACTTTTCGGACTCGGACAACGATGATATGGGTGGCGACGGCATGGACGAGGGGAAAAGCACCGACGTGAATGATTTGGCCGACAGTCTTGCCGATGATTCGTCCGACAATCTATAACCTACCTTCTAGGTAGAAGAAGCGGTTTTCCGCTTTGCGGGTGGCGGCCTATGCACAAAGGTGTGTGATAGACCGCCTCCATTTTTTCGGGGACAAGCACATCCTCCGTTTTCCCCTCGCAAATCACCCTGCCCTGCGAAAAACAAACCAAGCGGTCGCAATAGGAGGCGGCAAGGTTTATATCGTGAATCACCAAGAGCGTATAACCTTCTCTTTTTTCGCTGATTTCCGCAATTTTTCCAAGCACTTGAACCTGATGCGCCAAATCGAGATTGGCCGTAGGTTCGTCTAAGAGCAATACGGGCGTCTGCTGACAAAGCGCTTTGGCAAGGGCGGCGAGCTGACGCTCGCCGCCACTCAGCATTTCCATTTTCCGGTGCAGAAGCACTTCGCGCGGGAATATACCCGTCAACCCCACTTCTTCTATCGCTTCCCACGCCACCTGTTTATCGAAAGCCGTGTAATCGGTCTGATACCATTTGCGATAAGGCGTGCGCCCCATCAACACATAATCGAAAACGGACAAAGCGATTTTCTCCACCTGTTGCGGAACCAAGGCCAACAAACGCGAGCGCCGATGCAAGCCCGCCTGTGAGAAGTCTTCTCCATCCATCGTCATCGTACCCGAAAAAGGAATATCGTGGCAGAGCGCACGCAGAAAAGTGGTTTTTCCCGAGCCGTTGGAGCCGATGATACCCGTAATGCATCCCCGCTCCATATCGAAACTCACGTCCTGAAGCGAAAAACCCCGTCGGTAGCCGGCTTGGATATGGCGAAAACTAAGCATACGGATGTTTTTTGGGTTTGAGAAGAAGATAGATGAACACGGTTCCCCCCACAATGCCGGTCACCACCCCTATGGGCAGTTGCGAAGGCCGGACGAGGGTTCGCGCCAGAATATCGCACAACAACAGAAATCCCGCTCCGCACAAAAACGAGGAAGGTATCAAGATACGGTAGTCGTTTCCCGAAAGATTGCGCAGGATATGCGGCACCACCAGGCCTACGAATCCTATGATGCCCGCGCTTGCCACACTCAAGGCCGTCATCACCGAACAAAGAAACATGAGCAGGGTAATCAGCACACGCGTGTTGACCCCCAGATGACGTGCCGAATCGACACCTGTACCGAGAATATTGATGCGTTGCGAAAGCAGGCTGCAAAGCACACAGCAAATCGAGGCAAAAACAAAGAGGGAAAGCGCGTGTCCGCCGGCATTGTTTTCAAGAGACCCCATAGTCCAATACACAATGCGGGTGATGTTTTCGGGAGAGGAAAGACTCATGAGCAAGGTGGTGCAGGAGGAGCAGAGAATCCCCAGCATAATGCCCGCCAGAAGCAGATTGTGGATATGGGGACGGAAATGATAGTAGAGCAACAGCACACCGCTCACCGCCAGAGCGCCGATGAGCGCGGCGGCACTTGCAGCGGAAAAAGCCCAAACGCCCGAAAGAGCCGCCGTTCCCGACAGACCGCACACGAACACCACGGCCACCCCTAAGCCCGCCCCACCCGATAGTCCCAACGTATAGGGTTCCACCAAAGGATTTTTAAAGATACCTTGCAACACGCAGCCCGAAAGAGAGAGCATACCGCCCACGGCTATGGCCGAAAGCATACGGGGAATGCGGATTTGAAAGAAAACGGCATGTTCGAGACTTCCCGGTTCGAGCCCGAACCACGTATGCGGTGCAAGCGACACGCTTCCCACAGCGAGCGAGCAGAATGCGCAGACCGCCATAAACAGGAGGGAACCCGCCGTCCATCCCCATATCCGGAATCGAAAACTTTTCATCGCAAGGAGTCCAAATAGTGGGCAAGCGTCTGCAAGGTTTCACGAAAAAAGAGAGGCGTGGGACAACAGGCCTTGGTGTCGTCTACCAAGAGCAGACGACCTGCGGCCACAGCGGGCACGGAGGGATATTGTTTCCATTCTTCCAACACCTTTTCGCCCTCGCCCGACATACGGCTGACAAACATGATTTCGGGTTGCAGGGCCAACACCGTTTCCCGGCCGAGCCCGCCGCCCTTATAGTCTTTCACCACATTGTCGAGCCCCAACATACTTATATACTCATTCATATAGGTATGCTCTACAACGGGAAAAATGGGATTGTCTCCGATTTGAAAGAAAGTCTTGGAGGGAAAGGCCGCCGCATCTGTCCGCGATGCCTGTTTCTCCGCCACTGCACGGCATATTTCCGCCACTTTGGCGCGCTCCTCTTCCACCCAGGCCCTCACGTGTTCCTCCTCTCCTACCCAACTCCCGATTTCCAAGGTCTGCGCACAAATTTCATCGAACGTCTCCGGCGTGGAAAAATCCTTCACCTTTACCCCCAAAGAAGACAGCTTCCGCATCGTTTCCTCCTTGGTAAAAGCCATACAGAACACGATGTCGGGCCGCAGCAATAAAATCTCTTCGATGTTCACTTCCAGCACATTGCCAATAATTCGTGAACTATTGCCCGGCAGGGGTGCGGGGCAATACGAAGTGCGCCCCACCACCGAAGCGTCCAAGCCCATCTGCTGAAGGGTATGCGTAACGGAGGGAGCCAGCGACACGATACGGACGGTGCTTTCCGTCTGTGTGCCGCGTCGGTGTCCCGAACACGAAACCAGCACGGACAGACAGAGAACGATAGCAAGAAGAATAAACCGTTTCATTCTGTTAAATTGCAACGAAAAGTTCTTCGGATTCCTTCACCACACGGTCGGGGTCGGGCGAGAGGGGATAGATTTTGGAGGGTTTCAGATTCCAAATCTGTTTTTCCGCTTTCATCCGTTTCTCTCCGCCTCCGGTAATGTTGAGCATCACGCAGTCGTCGGGCTTCACGGTGCCGTTCTGCACGCTTTCGATAAGCGAAGACAAGGCCACGCCGGCCGCCGGGTGAATGTCTATGCCTTCGGTACGTTCAAAAAGGGCCTGGGCGTCTTTCGTCTGTGAGTTATCCACCTTCAGGACATCGCCGTGCGTGTCTTTGAGCGCATCGTAGAGGCCGCCCGCCAGACTGAACGGCGGTTTGCGGTTGGAAAGCACCTTGGCGTCGATAGCCTCGGCATCGGTGCGGGCCTGGTTGTCGTCGTAGGGCAAGAGGGCGCGCGAATCGGCTTTCCACGCATTGTACATAGGCAGGAAAGGTGTGTTCTGCGACACCATCAAACGCATCTTGTTCTTGCCGAAACGTCCGTCTTCGAGCAGACGGAGATTGGCCTCCCATGCGGCGATGGCACCCGTACCGCTGCCCACGGCCTGAAAATAGAAATCGGGTATGCGTCCGATATGCGTGGTGGCCGAAAGCATGGTTGTGGACATACCGTCGCGACGGGCTATGTTCTTGGCACCGCCCTCCGCAAGAAAGCGGGGCGACTTCAATACAATATTACTCAAATTGATGGCATCGAAATAATCGCCGCCATTCTCGGACGCAATCAATTTGACGCAATCGTTGAGCGGTTTTTCGAACCAAAGCGCGCTGAGATTGTCGGCAGGCACGCTCAACAGCAAAGGAATATGATTTTCGGAACAAACCTTGGCAAACGCCCGGGCGGTGTTGCCCGCCGACGCCACCACCAACACCTTGCCGCAGGCGGGATCGAGACGCCCGCACACCGAATAGGCTTCGGTTTCCTTAAACGAGCAGGTGCTCATCTTGGCTCCGATTTCGGGATACCAACCGCTAAAGGTGATATAAAGGTTATTAAGTTTCAATTCCTTGGCCAACTTCTCGCTCTTGTAGGTAACGGGAGCGCAGGACCCCTGCAACATTCTGCGCACAGGAAGCCAGTCGGCAAAACGGTAGATGCCGTATTCAAGACCGAGGGGTTCGAGTTGTTTCTTTTCGTAAACGGCACGCACCATGGAGGGACGGTCGCACTGCGGGTCGTCGAGCACCCAGCCGTTGTCGTCGAAAACACGGCCTGTAGCCACGGTTTGCAATCTGTAGGAGGTAGGGGTAATCGCGTTCATAAAATCACAAAAATTTTAAAGATACGAAGGTAGTGAAATTTTAATTTTAAATTTACACCCGAAAGATGGAAAAAGAGATGAAAGCAACGATTGTAAGCTTGGTGATGGCGGGAGCCCTCGGTCTGTCGACCGTCTCCTGCTCCTTGCATAAAAAAGAAAACACCTCCGGAGAAACCGTGACGGTGCGTGTGGAAAGGGTGAACCTGCAACAAGGCATTCGCCGCGCCGGCTATGTGGGGACGGTTGCACCTCTCAAATCGGTGGTTCTGTCGTGCCGTTATCCCGGCACGTTGGCACAGGTGTTTGTGAAGCAGGGCGATTATGTGGAAAAGGGACAGGTGCTGGCGCAAGTGCAGGCCGCGTCCGTAAAAAGTTCCTACGAGATGGCGCGTACCACTTTCGAACAGGCCGAAGACGGCTACAAGCGCGTGATGCAGGTGCACGGCACGGGAAGCGTGCCCGAAATCAAGAAGGTGGAGGTGGAGTCGCAATACAAGAAGAGTAAGGCGGCGTTCGAGGCGGCCAAGCAAGCCTTGGACGACTGCACAATCAAGGCTCCCTACGCAGGCATTATCGGCGAGGTGTATAGCGATGAGGGAGTGGAACTTTCGATTACAGACCCCGTGATGCGGCTGTTGGATATATCGGAGGTGGAAATCCGTTTCCCCGTACCCGAAAAGGAAATCGGCAGGATACAGCCCGGCGACACTGCGTTTTTCGTGATTCCGGCTATGGAAGATTCGCTCTGTGCGGGGCGTGTCAAGACGAAGGGCATGGTGGCCTCCGCCTTATCGCACAGCTACACCTGTACGCTCAAGCCTATGAAAAACATCGAGGGTTTGCTACCGGGCATGGTCTGCAAAGTGTATCTGTATTCCGAACTGCGCACGGGCATTGTGATTCCTTCGTCGGTGGTACAAATGGACACAGAGGGAAAATACGTGTGGGTGGTGGAAAATCAACACGCCTCCAAACGTTATGTGGAAATCGGAGGTTTTCACGGCAAGGGAGTGATTGTGGTTTCGGGCTTGCAGGACGGGGACTTCGTGGTGGTGGAAGGTAGCCGGAAAATAAGCACGGGAATGGAAGTCAAGACGGTGGAGTGATGGAAAGGAAGAAAGACATCATACGCGGCATTATTGCGCAGAAGCAGATTATCTATCTGATTTTCGCCTTGTTGATTATTGTGGGAATCGTAGGCTTGTTCTTTATGAACAAAGACGAATTTCCCGCCTTCGACATCAAGCAGGGCCTGGTGGTGGGTGTGTATCCCGGCGCCGGTGCCAAAGACGTGGAACAGCAACTCACCAAACCTTTGGAAGACATTCTCTTCTCGTTTTCCGAAGTGAACCGCGAAACCACCTATTCCTATTCCAAAGACGGCATCTGCTATATCTATGTGGACTTAATCGTGCACAACAAGCGGAAGAACGAAGTGTGGTCCAAAATCAAGCTCAAGTTGGACGACTCGCGCATGTTGCTGCCGCCGGGGGTTCTTGCGGTGGCCGTACTCGACGATTTCAGCGCGGTTTCGGCCATACTCGTGGGCTTGGAATCCGCCGACAAGAGTTACCGCGAAATGTCGGAATATGCCGAAGATCTCGGCAAGCGGCTCAAAAGCATCAAAACCGTTTCGAATGTAAGCATCATCGGCGAGCAGAGCGAAGAAATCGCCGTGATTGTGGACCGCGACAAGCTCTCTTCCTACGGCATCAGCCCAGCTTCCTTATTGCTCAACTATCAGACCGCCGGGCTTAAAATCCTCAGCGGAAATTTCAAGACCGACTACACCAACTCCCCCATTCACTTTCAAAGCAAACTCACCAACGAGGAAGAAATCTCCAACCATATCGTCTATACCGATCCGGGCGGAAATGTGGTGCGCCTGTCGGATGTGGCCACGGTGGAACGCCGCTACAAGGAAATCACCTCCATGGTAAAATACAACGGGCAATCGGCCTTGGTGCTGTCTATCGAAATGCGCCCGGGAAACGACATCGTGGCCTTCGGCAGAAAAGTCAACGCCGTGTTGAACGACTTTGCCGCCGATTTGCCCGAAAACGTACATATGAGCCTTATCACCGACCAGTCGAAAGTGGTGTCGCGTTCAGTCTTTTCGTTTCTGCGCGATCTGCTGATATCTATGGCGGTGGTGGTGTTCGTGATGCTGATGCTCTTTCCCATGCGCTCGGCCATGATTGCAAGTTCGGGCGTTCCGGTATGCACGGCCGTGGCCATCGCCGTGATGTTCATGACGGGCATCGACCTCAACACCGTGAGTCTGGCGGCCTTGATTGTGGTGTTGGGCATGATTGTGGACGACTCCATCATCACCATGGACGGCTATATGGACAAATTGGGCAAAGGCATGAGCCGGACCGAAGCCGCAAGCCAATCCTCGCGGGAACTGTTCGTTTCCATGCTCACGGCCACCGCCGCCATCTGCCTCATGTTCTTTCCCGCCTGCGCCGCCATTAAGGGAAATCTCGGCGAATTCGTGGGTGCCTTTCCTTGGGTCATCTCCATTGCCCTGACCATTTCTCTGGTCTACGCCATGCTGGTGGTGCCCTCGTTGGAAGTGAAATACATCACCGAAGCACGCTCCTCCAAAGAAACCTTTATCTCCCGTATGCAAGACCGTCTTTTCAACGCCTTGCAGGGAAGCTACGACAAGTTGGAAGTGTGGTGTTTCCGTCATCCGCGCACCACCATTCTCGGAGGCTTGGGCTTTGTAGCGATAGGCGTTCTGCTGTTCCTGCAACTGAACATTCAGATGATGCCTATGGCCGCCCGCGACTTCTTCGCCATCGAAGTGTGTCTGGAAAACAACGCAGGGTTGCGGCAAACCGAAGCCGTCAACGATTCCCTGCAAAAGATACTGTTGGCCGACAGACGGGTGAAGTCTGTCACCTCCTTCATAGGCACGGGAGCACCCCGTTTCAACGCCATCTACGCACCTATCATGCCGGGACCCAATATCGCGCAACTTATCGTAAGCACCCGTTCGCACGAAGATACCGAAGCCGTGCTCACCGAATTGGCCGACACCTACGGCGATGCGTTCCCGGGAACCATCATCCGCTTCAAGCAGATGAATTATCAATATGTTATCGCTCCTGTCTGCGTGGAATTGACGGGGGCTTCCCAAGACGAACTCAAACCCTATGCCGACAGCATCCGCAGTTTCATGCAGACCATGAACGACGAATTGCAATGGGTGCACAGCGACTGCGACGGCTATGTCTCGGCCATCGAAGTGGTGCTCGACCCCGAGGAATCCTCGCGCTTAGGTGTCAATAAAACCATGCTTTCGCTGTCTATGGCCGCAAGTCTGAGCGGACAGACCATCACCTCGATTTGGGAGGACGGCAAATCGGTGCCGGTAAATCTCTACAACGAACTCACCCAGGAAGACGGCATAGACTACGACCGTTTGGAAAATCAGATGATTTCCACCCTTTTCCCCGAAGTGTCGGTGCCCTTGCGACAGGTAGCCCGCCTGCAACCCGCCTGGGAGCTCGAAAATTATCCGCGCAAGGCGGGCGTGGAAACGGTGAGCGTGATGGCCGACCTCAAATACGGCAAAAGCCAGCCGGCGGCCATGAAGAAGATACAGCACTACATCGATACCGAGATACGCCCCACCCTGCCCTCGAACATAAAGATTACAAACGGCGGTTTGGCGAACGTCAATCAGGAGGTGATTCCCGAAATCACCTTGGCGTTCTTCCTTGCAGTGATGGTATTGTTCTTCTTCATGCTGTTCAAATTCAAGAAAATATCCTTGTCGTTGCTCACGCTGGCACTCTGCACGCTCTGTTTCTTCGGTGCCTTCGTGGGGCTTGTGCTTTTTCATCTCGACTTCGGCCTCACGGCGGTGTTGGGATTGATAAGTCTGGTGGGCATCATCGTCCGCAACGGCATCATCATGTTCGACTATGCCGAAGAATTGCGCTTGGAAGGCACCCCGATAAAGGAAGCGGCTTTCAAGGCGGGACAACGACGCATGCGCCCCATCTTCCTCACTTCCTGCACCACCGCCTTGGGCGTGTTGCCTATGGTGCTCAATCCCGACCCCTTGTGGCGGCCTATGGGCGTGGTGATCTGCTTCGGCACTATCCTCACCATTATTTTGATTGTGACGGTGATGCCGGTTTCGTATTGGTTGGTTTTTAAAAACGTGAAAAGAAAGGAGGGAATTTCCGATGAAATCTAAAATCCTTTTCCTTTCGGCGACAGTGGCGTTCTGCATGGGCGTTTTTTGTGAAACGGCACAAGCCGCACGGCCGGAATCCGTTTCCCTTCCCTTGGATTCCTGTTTTGAATTGGCACGCACCCATAGTGCGGTGTTGAAGAACGCCCGTCTCGATGTATTGGCCGCCCGCGCCAAAAAGCAGGAAGCCTTGGCTTCCTATTTTCCGAAAGTGGCGGTGCAGGCCTTCGGTTTCGGNGCCTTGGATCCNATGCTCGAAATCGGGCTACTGGATATTTTGGGGAACAGTCCCGCCGCGTTGAACCTCAACCGCTTGCTTGAACAGGTAGGAACACGCTANGGNCTCAACACCTCCTACCGCACCCTCGACCACGGCTGGACGGCCTCCGCCACTGCCATACAGCCNCTTTTTGCGGGAGGCAGGATTGTCAACGGGAACCGCTTGGCACAATTAGGCGTGCAGGCCTCGGTCCTGCAAGAGAAAATCAGCGAACGGACCATGCTCGAAGAAGTGGAAAATGCCTATTGGCTTGTGGTGTCGCTCGAAGAAAAACGCAAGACCTTGGANCAGTTGCAANGCNTGCTCGACNATGTGGANAAAGANGTNCGCTCGGCTTTTTCGGCGGGGCTGGCCACCGAAACCGATGTGATGCAGGTGAGCCTTAGNCAAAATGAGCTCAAATCGGGAAAAATCCAAGTGGAAAACGGCATACGTTTGGCCAAGATGAACCTCTTCAACACCATCGGCTATGCGTATAATCCCTATCGGAANGTGGANNTAGAGGGGCTACCGCATATCGACGAGGTGCGGTTCTCCAACCTGCCCGACACGCTCCTTCCGCCCGAAACCTACTATATGGACGAGAATGAAATCGCCGCCGCGCANGAGGAGATGCGGTTGCTGGAATTGCAGGTAGATGCCGGAAAACTTGCCAAGAAAATGGCGTTGGGAGAGGCTTTGCCACAGGTGGGCGTGGGGGCCTTATACGGCTATAGCGATATGATGAACAACGAGAGGTTCAACGGAGCGNTTTTTGTGTCGGCCAANGTGCCGCTTTCGGATTGGGGTGCCACGGCGCGCAAGTTGCAGGGCGAAGAATACCGTCTTCAGAAAGCCCGCAACGACAAAGAGTTCTATAGTTCTCAAATCCTTCTGCAAATCCGCCAACTGTGGCTCAACCTCACCTCTGCGTGGGAACAGTTGCAGGTGGCCGAAGAAAGTGTGGAGACGGCCCGCAAGACCACCGAACAACTCACCGAACATTACCGTGCCGGGATGGCGTCTTTGTCGGAGCTGTTGCAGGCCCAAACCCGCCTGAGACAGGAAGCGGAAGCCTGCATCGACCGGAAAATCGCCTATCAGACGGCCNTGCAATCCTACCGTCACCGAATTTTTTAGTACCTTTACCTCCCGTTTTCGGGGTGTAGCGCAGCCCGGTAGCGCACCTGCTTTGGGAGCAGGTTGTCGCAGGTTCGAATCCTGTCACCCCGACAAGTCATAAAGAAGAGAACAAATTAAACAAAAGCGGTTTCACCTATTGCGGAATTATCCACGTAGAAGACGGCTCTCCCCGAAAAGCGTTTCAGTTAAGTTGACTTTCAATAAAAGACCAATCAATAACAGCTTAAATTTAAACTTTAGCNGNATAAATGCAGNAACAATAGTTTAAATTTAAANNATTATTNNTATATTTGCATCATTAAAGNTTAAAATTAAACCATAATGAGCANTCTCTANGAAAGNGCCGACAAGCAGATTNCAAGCCGCATAGGAGACTCACTGAAAGCCTTGCGNCTCAAACAGAACATAACGCAACAAAGCATCGCCGAGGCCTCGCAAATATCGCTTTCCTCCGTAAAGAAGATAGAGAGCGGTGAAATCGGTTCCTTCGATGCCTTTCTCCGTATGCTCCGTACTTTGGGCAAGCTCGAAATTCTGCAACCCTTGGTGGANCNNGAAGANATGAGNCCNAANGAATATTATGAATTCGTGAATTCAAAGAAAAAGAAAATGCGTAAACGCGCCGCAGGCACTATCCAACCCAAAAGACAGGAGGAGTCCGAATGGTAGATATAGCGAAAGTACGGTTGTATGGTATGGACATGGGCACTTTCCGTTGGAACGAAAGGTATGGATTGGCACAATTTGAATATACCGACAANTTTGTAGACAAGGATATGGAACCTGCGCCGCTTATGATGCCTGTGCGGAGCGGAAGGGTATATTCATTCGGCGATATAGGGAAAGAAACCTTCAAGGGGTTGCCGGGCATGTTGGCGGACGCTCTGCCGGATACGTATGGTCGCGCCTTGTTTGAGCGATGGTTGGCATTAACGGGGAGACAGAGTGGCAATGCCATTGAAACACTCTGTTTTTTAGGCAAACGATGCATGGGAGCTTTGGAATTTGAGCCCGCTATGGATATGCCGTATCATGCAACCACGAAGTTTGAAATCGAAAATCTAGTGGAGGCGGCAAGCGAGGCTTTAACGGAAAAAGAGAACTTTGGTGCCAATCTCAATGCTGACAAAAAGGCGGCGATAGCCGAAATCGTGCGGCTCGGAACATCGGCAGGCGGACAACGCGCCAAGGCGATTATCGCCTACAACAAGCAAACAGGAGAAGTGCGTTCCGGACAAATCGAAGCACCGGCTGGTTTCGATTATTACCTCATTAAACTCGACGGAGTGACGGCGGCGGCAGGTTTTCGGGAGACTCAGAATTTCGGCAGGTTGGAATTTTCCTTTGCCAAATTGGTCAAGGCCTGCGGCATCGATATGTCGGAATGTTCGTTGATAGAAGAAAACGGTCGAGCCCACTTTCTAACCAAGCGTTTTGACCGCGTGAACGGTGAAAAGCTCCATATGCAAACGCTCTGCGCCATAGCTCATTACGATTACCGTATGCTTCGCGCCTATTCATACGAGCAGGCTTTTAATGTGATGAGGAATCTGAGACTGCCATATTCGCAAGCACAGGAAATGTTCAGGCGTTTGGTCTTCAATGTTGTGGTACGAAATCAAGATGACCATACTAAAAACATTTCCTTCCTGATGGACAAAACCGGCAAATGGTCGTTGTCGCCCGCCTACGATATGGGGTTTGCCTATAATCCCGCAGGAGGGTGGACGGCGCAGCATCAGATGTCGGTGAACGGAAAGTTTGATGATATAACGCGGAACGATTTGTTGGAATTCGCCAAGAAAAACAACATTAAGGAGGCTTCCGAAATCATAGACCAAATTCGTGAAGCCGCCGCGCAATGGAAGTATATCGCTGCCGAATGCGGTGTTCCTGCCGATACGATAAAGCTTATTCAGTCTGAATTTAAGTTGAAGTAGGAAGATAATTGTTCAACCATTTAAAGAAAAGCTATGGAAATCACGAAGAAACAATATGAATATGCTTTGAGCCGAGTGGAAGAACTCCTACCTGTTGTACAAGACACCGCGCCAGCCAACGACCGCTACGCGCTCGAATTGTCTATCGTCGCCGATATGGTGCGCGATTACGAAATGCAATATCATCCGATAGAATTACACCTATAATATTGTGTCTTGTTTTTCTTGCGAGAAATTTATATTATTATAATTTTTGAGAGGGTGGACGGCATAAGATTATGGGCGGGGAACTATGGATGTGTCTGTAATTCTTTACTTTCTGTGTGGAAAATTATAATAATATAAATTCTTGTTCCTCAATAAGATACATTTTATCTTACCAAATAATTATCCTATCTTTGCGCTTTGCAAAAACGCCATAGCGCATATAAAAACATAAAAATCAAATAAGAAAACAGCATGAAACGTTTACTCTTTCTTTTGGGTTTGCTTTTGGCCATCGCCACCCCAGATGTCGCCCAAACCAAGACCGACACGATTTATTTTGAGTTTGAGATACCGGAGGGGATTGATTCTAGCAGATTATCTCTTTCTTTTTCTGGTGGCATACTAGAAAAAGTAACTGGATTCGAAATAAATAACGGGAAGGAAAATATCAAACCTAAATACTTTTCCGATTATAATTCTTTCTCTGTATATGGGAAAGGCTATGTGCGGATTTATACATCATCCTCTAATTATTGTTTTTACGGTGATTCTTTCACCGAACTTTATATACACAGGATAAATGCATCTTTCTCTTCAACCAATGGATCTCGAAATGGATTCATAACATCTTTGGATGTGAGCAGTTGCTCTGCATTGACAAAACTGGGTTGCAGCTGCAACCAACTGACATCTTTGGATGTGAGCAGTTGCTCTGCATTGAAGATATTATGGTGTGGTGACAACCAACTGACATCTTTGGATGTGAGCGGTTGCTCTGCATTGACAGACCTGGTTTGCAATGACAACCAACTGACATCTTTGGATGTGAGCGGTTGCTCTGCATTGAAGACATTATCGTGTGATAACAACCAACTGACATCTTTGGACTTGAGCAATCAGCCCAATTTAAGGCGTTTGGAATCTAGGAATAATCGATTAACAACTTTGAGTTTGAGCAACCGCAATAGCTTGGAGGAATTATGGTGCGATGGTAATCAACTGACATCATTAAATTTGAGCAATTACATCAGATTAAAAACACTGATATGTGGGGAACGGTATTCTGGAGGAAAAGGAGGAAATCTTTTGACAAGTTTGGATGTAAACGGTTGCTCTGTATTAGAAGAATTGGTGTGCTCTTCTAACCAACTGACAAGTCTGGATGTGAGCGGTTGCTCCGCCTTGAAAGAATTGTATTGCATCCACAATCAACTGACGAGTCTGAACTTGAGCGGGTGCTCTGCCTTGAAAGACTTGGAGTGCTACGATAATCAACTATCTATTTTGGATGTAAGCGATTGCTCCGCCTTGGAAGTTTTGTATTGTGGACCCTTTTCATGGTGGATAGGGGACTATAAAAAAGGCAATCTATTGACGAGTTTGGACGTAAGTCACAACACAAACTTGAGAACGTTGTATTGTGCCTATAATCAACTAAAAACTTTGAATGTAAACTACACCTTGATTACGTTGGATTGCGCCAACAACCATATCCCCTTATATCAACTATATGACATCTACAATCAACGTTCAGAATGGCGGCCTTTTAACATTAATCCCCAATCAGACACTATTGTTTTGACCATTAATCAACCATTGGATTTATCTTATGAAAAAGCACTGGACGGAAGTCTCTCTTCTTTTAATGTAACAAATGAATGGAGAGGTGAACTATCTTCCGATTGGTATACAGAAAACGATTTCACATTCCGGTTTTTAAAACAAGGACAATACAGATTGGTTATAAAAAATCAAAAGGTTAACAATATATACAACGGCGATACTATTCCCGTTTCTTTCACGTGGTATATTTCTGTAGTCGAAGACAATAATGACGATGGTGTGGCCAATGAAAGTTTTGAAACCGATAATCTCCGCATCTACGCCCAAGACCGCACCATTTATCTCTCCGAAAACCGGGGCTTGGTGCAGGTGTTCAACACCTTGGGGCAATGCGTTTACAGCGGCACCGCCACGGCCATTCCCGTGAGGACGGGCGGCCTATATATCGTAAAAGTCGGCACCTACAGCCACAAGGTTCTTGTGCGCTAACTGCCCCTGTCCATTCAAAACCATTTCGAGCGGAGGCATTGCAAGTACTTGCGATGCCTCCGCTCTTTTATTTTCATAAATGTTTTGTACCTTTGCATCAACAGATTCCGCCACGCCTCTCCACGATGCGTACCAGGGCGGAACTTTTTTATATCCCCATTTCATATCACAAAATGTCTAATAAACCGTATCTCCGTAGCTTTGCAACAGCGGTTGCAGTAACGGCGGTTACATTTCCGTGATTTTAGTTATCTTTGTATAGTTTTGTTTAAAAAGCTATAAAGCAGAGTATATGTTTGAAAACCTTTCCGATAAACTTGACAGGGCGTTTAAACTGCTCAAGGGTCAAGGCAAGATCACCGAGATCAATGTAGCCGAAACGTTGAAGGAAGTCCGTCGGGCGCTTTTGGATGCCGACGTCAGTTATAAGATAGCCAAACAATTCACCGATACCGTCAAGGAAAAGGCAATGGGGCAGAACGTGCTCACCGCCGTTTCGCCCGGACAGATGATGGTGAAGCTCGTGCACGACGAACTGGTGAGCCTCATGGGAACGAGCGCGGCGGAACTCAACCTGCAAATCAACCCCACCGTAATCCTCATGGCCGGTCTGCAAGGCTCGGGTAAGACCACGCACTCGGCCAAACTGGCCAATTTCCTGAAGAGCAAGAAAGGCAAACAGCCCTTGTTGGTGGCCGCCGACGTGTATCGTCCCGCCGCCATCGACCAATTGGAAACCTTAGGAACACAGATCGGCGTTCCCGTCTTTAGCCAACGCGAGGAGAAAGACCCCGTGAAGATAGCCCGCGCAGCCGTGCGGCATGCCAAGGAAAACGCCTTGAACGTGGTGATTATCGATACCGCAGGCCGTCTGGCCGTAGACGAGGACATGATGGACGAGATAGGCCGCATCAAAGCCGAGGTGAACCCGCAGGAAACCCTTTTCGTGGTGGATGCCATGACGGGGCAGGACGCGGTGAACACCGCCAAGGCCTTCTACGACAGACTGCAATACGAGGGCGTGATTCTCACCAAGTTGGACGGCGACACACGAGGCGGTGCCGCGCTCACCATCCGTTCGGTGGTGCAGGTGCCTATCAAGTTTGTGGGTGTGGGCGAGAAAATGGACGCGCTCGACATCTTCTACCCTGCACGTATGGCCGACCGTATTCTGGGCATGGGCGACATCGTGTCGTTTGTGGAACGCGCACAGGCCCAGTACGACGAGGAAGAAGCCCGCAAGCTGCAAAAGAAATTCCGCACCAACGACTTCAATTTCGACGATTTCTACGCGCAGATCCAGCAGATTAAGAAAATGGGCAACATGAAAGATCTGTTGGGGATGATTCCGGGCATGGGCAGGGCGTTGAAGGATGTGGAGGTAGACGACAACGCCTTCAAATCCATCGAGGCCATGATTCAGTCCATGACTCCCTACGAGCGCACGCACCCGCAGGTGCTGGACGCCGGCCGCCGCAAGCGTATCGCCGAGGGTAGCGGCACTTCCATTCAGGACGTGAACAAGATGATAAAGCAACTGGAAGAAACCAAAAAGATGATGAAAACCGTGTCGAAGCCTGGCATGATGCAGGCTATGAAGCAAATGCGACGCGGAAGAAGATAAACCATAAAACAATCATGAAGATTATAGACGGAAAAAACATTTGCGCGGAAGTGAAGGGCGAAATCGCAGCCGAAATCGCGCAAATCATCGACAGCGGACAACGCGCCCCGCATATGGCCGCCATTCTGGTGGGACACGACGGTGCCAGCGAAACCTACGTGGCCAGCAAGGACAAGAACTGCAAGGCGGTGGGTATGACCTCTTCGCTCTACCGTTACGAAGAAAACGTATCCGAAAAAGAACTTTTGGAAGCCATCAACTTTCTCAACAACGACGACGAAGTGGACGGCTATATCGTGCAACTTCCCCTTCCCAAGCATATCGATGCCGACAAAGTGATGGCCGCCGTCAACCCCGACAAGGACATAGACGGTTTCAATCCTTCCAATCTCGGTAAATTGGTGATGGGCGAAGACACTTTCATTCCCGCCACACCCTGCGGCATCATGGAGTTGATTCGCCGCGCCGGTATCGAAACCGTGGGCAAAAATTGCGTGGTGCTGGGCCGAAGCAATATCGTGGGCACCCCCATGGCCCTGCTTCTGAGCCGCAACAAACCCGACGCCAACGCCACGGTGACACTCTGCCACAGCAAGACCCAGAATCTTGCCGAAATCACCCGCCGCGCCGACATTCTGGTGGCCGCCATCGGCAAACCCGGATTCGTGAAAGCCGATATGGTGAAGGAAGGTGCCGTGGTGATTGATGTGGGCATTCACCGCATTGCCGATGAGAGCCAACCCAACGGTTTCCGCATCATGGGCGATGTGGATTTTCCCGAAGTGTCGAAAAAATGCAGCGCCATCACTCCGGTTCCGGGGGGCGTGGGCACGATGACCATCGCGGCCTTGCTGATGAACACAATGAAAGCCTATCACAAACGTTTTCCTAAAAAATAAGCGCGAAATGGCTCTTATAAAATCCATATCGGGTATTCGCGGCACCATAGGCGGCCTGCAGGGCGATAATCTCACTCCTATCGATATCGTGAAGTTCACCTGCGCCTTCGCGCAGTTCCTCAAGATCCGCTACGAAAAGACCGATGCCCGGGGCGCGCGCCGCGCCGTGAGAGTGGTGGTGGGACGCGACGGCCGCATGTCGGGAGACATGGTGAACCGTTTGGTTACGGGCAGTCTTTTGGGTATGGGGGTGAATGTGGTCGATCTCGGACTTTCCACCACGCCTACCGTCGAAATGGCGGTGACCCATCATAGGGCGCAGGGCGGCATCATCCTCACCGCCAGCCACAACCCCGCCGAATGGAACGCACTCAAGCTGCTCGGACACTCGGGAGAATTTCTCGATGCCGCCGAAGGGCAAGAAGTTCTTGCCCTTGCCGAAAAAATGGATTTTTCGGCTGCGCCCGTCCGTCAGTTGGGCAAGCTCACCTACGACACCCAAGCGATAGCCTACCACATCGCCAAAGTGCTGCACCTGAGAGACGTAGACCCGTACACTATCAAGAAAGCCCGCCTGCGCGTGGTGGTAGACGGCATCAACTCCACGGGAGGAGATGTCATCTCCCGCCTGCTCAAGACCTTGGGCGTGCAATCCGTCAAGGTAATCAACGGCATTCCCAACGGAAATTTCGCCCATAATCCCGAACCCCTCCCCGCCCACCTCACCGAACTCTCGGAAAAGGTGAGGAACTACAAGGCCGACCTCGGCATTTCCGTAGACCCGGACGTAGACCGGCTGGCCTTTGTATGCGAGGACGGCAGCATGTTCGGCGAAGAATACACGCTGGTTTCCGTGGCCCGATACGTGCTCGGCAACCGCAGGGGTCCCAACAACACCGTGTCGAATATGTCGTCCACACGCGCCCTGCGCGACATTACAGAAGATATTGGAGGCCAATACTTTTCCGCACCCGTAGGCGAAGTGAACGTGGTGGCCAGGATGAAACAGGTAAAGGCCGTGATAGGCGGCGAAGGCAACGGCGGGGTCATCTATCCCGCCCTGCACTATGGCCGCGACGCCCTTGTCGGCGTGGCGCTCTTCCTCTCGGCTTTCGCCAAGCAACGCCTCAAGGACGAAACCTTCTCGATGACCCGTTTCCGCGATTCCCTCCCCTCCTACGTCATCTCGAAAAACCGCATCGACCTCTCCCCCGGCATGAAACCCGACGCGATTCTGGCGAAAATCCGCAAGAAATACGCCTCCGAGAAAATCTCCACCGAAGACGGCATCCGCATCGACTTCGAGAAAACGCGCGAATGGGTGCAGCTGCGCAAATCCAATACCGAGCCCATCATGCGGGTGTATGCCGAAAGCACCACGGCCAAGAAAGCCGAGGCCTTGGGCAAGAAATTTGTAAACGAAATCAAACAATCCAAATAGCATTGTCGTATGAAAAAGAAATTAGGAACCGTAGGTATCATCGTCATCCTCGTGGCCCTGCTGGTGATGTGGGTGATTTCTCTCTATAACGGTTTGGTGCAGAAAGACGAGGCGGTGGCCTCGGCCTGGAGTCAGGTGGAAAACGTATATCAACGCCGCGCCGACCTCATTCCCAATTTGGTGAGCACCGTGAAAGGCGCCGCCGATTTCGAACGGAGCACGTTGGAGGAAGTGGTGGAAGCCCGCGCTTCGGCCACGCAGGTGAAGCTGTCGGCCGATGAACTCACCGAAGCCAACGTAGCCAAGTTTCAGGCCGCCCAAGACGCTTTGAGCGCCTCCTTGGGACGCTTGTTGGTGAGCGTGGAACGCTATCCCGAACTCAAGGCCACGCAGAATTTCTCCGAATTGCAGGCGCAGTTGGAAGGCACCGAAAACCGCATTGCCGTAGAACGTCAGAAGTTCAACGAAACGGTCAAGGTATACAATACGGCCATCCGCCGTTTCCCCTCCAATATCTTCGCCTCGATGTTCCATTTCGAGAAGAAAGGCTATTTCACGGCCAAGGAGGGTGCCGACGAAGCACCCGAAGTGGATTTTGATTTCGGAAAATAATGAGAAGCCTGCAAAAAATCGCACGCCTCGTTGTGGCGGTATGGTTCGTGGTCGCGGGCGGAGTGACGACGTGCACGCTCGCCCGCGACCCTGTCCCGCCCGCGCCCGTTCCTCCGCGTCTGGTCAACGACTATGCCGGCATTCTGCAACAGGAGGCTTTCGGGCTCGAAAGGGTGCTGCGGGCGTTCAACGACAGCACTTCCAATCAGATAACCATTGTAACCCTCAACGACCTCGGCGGCTATCCTGCTTCGCAGATGGCCTATGAAATAGGGGAACGTTGGGGCGTGGGCAACGCCAAGTACGATAACGGCGTGGTGATTCTCATCAAACCCCGCAACGACAAGGGCGCGGGCGAGGTATTCATCGCGCCCGGCTATGGGTTGGAGGCGGCTTTGCCCGATGCGGTGTGCAAACGCATCATCGACGACGAAATGATTCCCTATTTCCGCCAAAACAAATACGCAGAGGGCGTACTTGCCGGACTGCAGGTCATCATGCCTCTGGCGGCGGGCGAAATCTCCGTGAAGGAATATATGCCCGAAGACGATGTGGCTATTGCCATCGCGCTGATTTTTTCGCTGATAGCAGTAGGGCTCATCTTTCTCGCGGTGGCCGTCGTAGCCGCCAAAAACAAGAACAACAAGAACAAGGGCGGCGGTTCCGGAGGAAATGATGATGTGAACAGAGGCCTACGGACAGCTGTTCTAGCCACATTGTTGAGCGGTATGGGCAGTTCTCCGGGGCGTTCGCATAGCGGGGGCTTCGGTGGAGGCGGTTTCGGCGGTTTTGGAGGGGGAAGTTTCGGCGGAGGCGGTGCCGGCGGACGGTTCTGAGGTTCTAAGCACTTTTTTAAACGATATACTATGACACTCCTTTTAATTGCAGGTCTCGTTGTGGTAGGCCTTATTTTAATCGCTTTGGAAATTTTGGTCTTTCCGGGTATGATAGCGGGACTTCTCGGTTTGGGAGCCCTGGCCTACAGCGTCTATTTCGCCTTCACCGCCTGCGGCAACACCATCGGATGGATGGTTTTGACCGGAGTGTTACTGCTGTCGCTCGTCTCGCTCTTCTTCATGTTCCGTCGCAAGACGTGGAAGAAACTGCAATTAGACACTTCTTTGGAAAACAAATTGAACCAAGAATTCACCAAAATATTGCCCGGGCAGGAAGGCACCACGGTTTCGCGCCTGGCTCCCACGGGCAAAATTGAAATCGAGGGCGAGTTCTACGAAGCGCAGTCGCTTTCCTCGTTCATCGACCCCCGCAAGAAAATTCGGGTGGCCAAGGTGGAAGGTGCCAAAATCTACGTAGAGCAATATTAATATAAAAAACTAAAATCATAAAGATATGTCGGTAGGTGTGATTGTTTCCATTGTGCTGATAGGCCTGTTCCTGTTATGGCTTCTCTTCTATTTCATCCCCGTGGGGCTGTGGTTCAACGCCCTCGTGTCGGGTGTCAACGTCTCGCTCATTCAACTTATCCTGATGCGTTGGCGCAAGGTGCCTCCCACCGTCATCGTGCGAAACCTCATCGCCGCCAAGAAAGCGGGATTGCGATTGAACCGAAACGAACTCGAAGCCCACTATCTGGCGGGCGGACACCTCAATCAGGTAGTGCAGGCGCTTATCTCGGCCGACAAAGCCAACATGAACCTCGATTTCAAGACCGCCACGGCCATCGACCTGGCGGGCCGCAACGTATTCGAAGCGGTGCAGATGTCGGTAAATCCCAAGGTCATCAACACACCTCCCGTAACAGCGGTGGCCAAAGACGGCATTCAGCTGATTGCCACGGCGCGTGTTACGGTGCGCACCAATATCAAGCAATTGGTGGGCGGTGCCGGCGAAGAGACCATTTTGGCCCGTGTGGGCGAAGGTATCGTCACCTCCATCGGTTCGGCCGTCACCCACAAACAAGTGCTGGAAAACCCCGACTCCATTTCGCGGGTGGTATTGGAAAAAGGCCTCGATTCGGGCACGGCCTACGAAATTCTCTCCATCGACATCGCCGATATCGATGTGGGAAAGAATATCGGGGCGCAGTTGCAGATAGACCAGGCCAATGCCGACAAGAACATTGCCCAGGCCAAAGCCGAGGAAAGACGCGCCATGGCCGTGGCCTCCGAACAGGAAATGAAGGCAAAGGCGCAGGAAGCCCGCGCCAAGGTAATCGAAGCCGAAGCGGAAGTGCCTTTGGCTCTTGCCGCCGCTTTCCGCAGCGGCAACCTCGGTGTAATGGACTACTATCGTATGGAAAACGTGAAATCGGACACGCAGATGCGCGATTCCATTTCGAAAGCGGGGCAGAAATACGCCGGCAAATAAACCATGCGTCGCTATTTCCTCTATCTCTCGTATAACGGTGCGCCCTTTTGCGGTTGGCAGAAGCAGCCTTCCTCCCCCTCGGTGCAAGAGACCCTCGAAAACGCGTTGGCCGTCTTGCTCAAGAAAAACGTGGAGGTGGTAGGCTGCGGCCGCACCGATACGGGCGTGCACGCCGATGCCTATTTCGCGCATTTCAACTGGGAAAGCGATATGCTCCCGAACCTCGAACAAATTGCCTATCAACTCAATTCCATACTTCCCAAAGCCATCGCCATACACAATATTTTCGAGGTGCCGCAAGATTTCCACGCCCGTTTTTCCGCCACATGGCGCACCTATCACTACCATATCCACACCGCCAAGAATCCATTTCTCGACGATACGAGTTATTATTGCCGCACACCTTTCGATGAAGAAAAAATCCGACAGGCCGCACAAAGACTTTGCGGACAACGCGATTTCACTTCTTTCTCAAAACTCCATACCCAGACCGCGCACAATTTCTGTCATCTGCAAAAAGCCGAATTTCTCCGCACGGGCCAGGACCGCTGGATGTTTGTCTTTACTGCCAACCGTTTTCTACGCAATATGGTACGCGCCATGACGGGCACCCTTCTCGAAGTGGGAACAGGCCGCCGCACCGTAGAAGACATAGATATCCTGCTGCAAGCCAAAGACCGTTGCCAAGCGGGCAATTCCGTTCCCGCCCATGCGCTTTTCCTACACGAAATCGAATACTTTTAGAGAATTTCGAGCCTTTCTTCCTCAAACTTTTTCAGACACATTTCCTCCTGCGCCAGACGCACGGCAAATTCCAATTCGCATTTTTCACCCGCTTCCTGCCCGAGAACTTGAAGTTGCAGGTCTTTGACAATGCGCATCACTTTGTTCATCTCCTCGTAGGCGAAACGCACCTTATGACGCTTCGTCACGATTTTCTCCACAATCTGCGCCTGATTCAGCGCATCGGCGGCTGCGGTCTTATAGGCGTTTATCAAACCCGACACGCCTAATTTGATGCCTCCGAAATAGCGCACCACAACCACCAAGACATCGGTGAGCTTTTGGGAGAGAATCTGCCCGTGGATAGGCCGNCCCGCCGTGCCGGAGGGCTCCCCGTCGTCGTTGGCGCGGTACACTTCCTGTCCGGCCCCCAGCACATAGGCNTAGCAATGGTGACGCGCATCGTAATANTCCTTGCGCANNGCCTCCACATGNTCCTTGATTTGCGCTTCGGTCTGCACGGGATAGGCAAAGGCAAGGAACTTGCTCCCCTTTTCCTTATACANNCCCTGCGANGGCTTGGCCAAGGTGNGGNANGTATCGGACNCAACCTCCNNNTCNACAGACGGATTTTCTTTCTTGCCTTTCGCCATCTCGCCTATTTTCTGTCTACGGGTTTGAATACATGCACCCATTCNCCCGCATATTCGCGGTTCTCCACCGTTTTCACGGCGGGAAGATGCGGAGCCGCGTAACCTGTTCCCAAGGTCTTGGGCGAGGAGAATACCCGCGCTTCGTCCCAAAGATTCTGCGTNATGAACGATTGCAGCAATTCGGCGCCTCCCTCCACAATCAGCGAACCTATATGTCTTTCGTGAAGCACTTGCAGATAAAAAGAAAGGCGGTCGAGAGGCGGCACCGTGNCGGGAACCCCCACCACCTCCACGTTCTCTTTCCACGGAGCATAGTCCTGCACGTTTTCTTCGCGCACAAAAAGCAGGGACGGTTGCGTGCCGTCCANAAAGTGAAGCGGTATGCGGGCGGCGGGAGATTCGGCGGCATCCTGCCGCAGAAAATCCAAAATCCTGCCGTGCANATCCAGACTGATGCGCAGTGGCTGACGCGAGGCCGCATAGCGGCGGGCGTTGAGCATCGGGTTGTCGGAAAGAAGCGTGTCGGTGCCCACCATGATGGCGTCTTCCTGNGCGCGGTAAGCATGATTGAGTGCGTTGAGCAGAGGTCCCGTAATTGCGTAGGGCCGCCCTTTCCTGTCCGTGATGAGACCGTCGGCGGTCTGCGCCCATTTCAAGATGACGTAGGGACGCTTCCTTTCCATGTTCAGNAAAAAACGACGGCCAAGTTCACGCCCCTCCTTTTCCAAAACATGCTCCACCACCTCCACNCCGGCCGCTTTCAAGATAGCGATGCCGCCTCCGTTCACCTTGGGATTGGGGTCGGCGCAACACACCACCACGCGCGGAATCTTCATCTCCACGATTTTTTCGGCGCAGGGAGGCGTTTTTCCGTAATGCGCGCAAGGTTCGAGCGTCACATACAACGTGCTTTCCTGTAGAAGAGTCCGCGCATCCCGTCCCGTTTCGCGCATCAGTCCGCGCGTGGCCGCACATTCGTTCAGCACCGCATTAATGGCGTTCACCTCCGCGTGCGCTTCGCCGCAACGGTGGTGAAACCCCTCGCCGATAATCCTGTTCCGACACACAATCACACACCCCACCATAGGATTGGGCGAAGCCGCTCCCAGTCCCTCCTTGGCCAAGGCGAGCGCGCGACGCATATAGGCCTCATCTACGGGAAAAGCATTCTGCATAACGAAAANTTTTCAGGCATAGCCCTAACTGCACAAATGTACAAATTTATCAGGGTAAGCGCACATCNATATAGACCGGCAGATGGTCGCTGTAACCACCCAAGTATTTCGCCCCGTAGAAAGTCCGCAACGGCTTNNANCCCAAATANCNCTCGTCNNNCATCANCANAAANTCGCGGTCGAAAAGGCAGGCTTTTCCGTGTTCGATACGCCCCATGANTCCCTGCCCCACGATAATGTGGTCTATGGTGCTCCACGCTTCGCGGAACTTATGGCTTCCCCCCGCCTTCTTGCCCCTGCGGTCGAGCCGCCAGCTTTTCCGCGCCATNAGATTNACCCACGGCAGACTGTCGAGCACGGCCAGCGCGGCATCCTCACAACCCGTATTCAAATCGCCCATCGCCACCACAAACGCCGAAGTGTCGTTCCGCACCACCTCGTCCATGCNCCGNCGCAAAAGTCCCGCCGCATAGGCACGTTTGTGTTCGGTAGCCGTCACCCCGCCGTATTTGGAGGGAAAATGATTGACAAAAAAGTGAAGCGTATCTTCTCCCTGCACGCATACCGCTTTCACATAAAGAATGTCCCGGGTGCGGGAAACAGTATCGGGCGGCACCGCCACGGCAATCGGAAAGGCCGTATCCACACGCAGCAAATCGCGCCGATAGAGCAACGCCACATCTATGCCGCGCGGGTCGGGGCTCTCGAAATGCACAAAATCGAAATTCAGGAACCGCAACGGCGTNCCCCGGCACAGTTCGCGCAACACAAGGGCGTTTTCCACCTCGGCCAAGCCCAAGGCCAACAACGGAGCCTCGGCATCGAGGGCGGCCACCACCTTGAAGAGGTTGTTGCGTTTGGCGGTGAACTTGGCATTGCCCCACCCCTTCACGCCCGTAGGNGTGAAGTCGTAGTCGTTTTTCAGCGTATCGTGGGTAGGNTGAAAATAGTTTTCNGTATTGTAGAAAGCAATGCGATAGACGGTTGACGCCGATGTGTCGGCAAACTCCGAAACAAACTCCGAAGCGCACCCCAAGACACGCCCCGACACAAAAACCATCACAGAAATCACACAGCACACGCCCCGCCCGAATTTTGCAAAAGCACCCATATCTTAAAGTTTTGCATTTTCGGCGGCAAAAGAAAAGGAACGGCTACACCCCTGCAAGAATTTTAAGTTAAAGAATGTTAATCTTAACAATTTTTAAGAAAACAGCGGAGAGACAGGGATTCGAACCCTGGGTTCCAAAAAGGAACAACGGTTTTCGAGACCGCCCCGATCGACCACTCCGGCATCTCTCCTTTTCTTATGGACAGGGTGGCAAAGGTAGTACAAAATTTGCAAACCCCCAACAAGCCACAAAAAATTGTAAAACCCATCACCTCAACACCGTAACNCTGCCGGANTGTTCCTTGCGGCGNGTGAGGCCTTCGATATAAGCCGAGAATTCGGCATAATAGAAATAGGGGCCGTCGGGCACATCCCTGCCCTTGTTGCCCACCTTGCCGTTCCATTCAAAAAGAGGGTCATTGGAACGGAATACTTCCACACCCCAGCGGTTCACCACCCGTATCTCAAAATCCTCCACAAACTGCGGATCGATGGCTTTCCATACATCGTTCACCCCGTCGCCGTTGGGCGTAAACACATTCGGAAGATTGTAGCGGAAACAATCCCAATTATCAACGTTCAGGATTCCGCTCTCTCGCGTTTTGGCATCCTGTCCGCCGCCCACCGCCACCACGCGATACTGACAGAAAAGTGCACCGGGATCGCTGTCCTCGTAGCGCTTTTCGGCGGTGCTTCCCAAAAACGAGAAATCGTTTTCGGAAGAGCCCCGGCGATAGACCTCATAATAGGCCACCGCCCTCTCGCATTCCTCCGCCTCCTCGGCAGTGAGGTCTCCCGCATCGAAAGTCCATGTCAGAAAATTTTTCAAAGGGTCGCAAGAAGAATGCAATAAAGACAGATAAGGTTCGCAGGGCTCGGGCATCAACGCCATGGCCTCCATCTCGTTCGAGCGGTTGTGAAGCAAACCGGGAAGACGCTCGGAACCATACGTTCCCACCGCCTCCACATAATATTCATACAAAATCTCCGGCACAACCTCAACATCGGTATAGGCCGGAATCTCCACCCGCGCCACCCGCACGAAATCTTCCGCACCACTCTCGCGACGATATACGTCAAAATACTTCTGATACCATGCCTGCGTGCTCACCCACTGCAAATCGATGCGCCCCGCGCGGCCCATGCCCGAAAGGAACACCGACGAAGAACGCGCCGACATAAAGGTGTCGAGCGACACCCGATAAAAATAACGGATACGCGACGTGCTCAACGAAGAATCCATGTAGCAGACCGCCGAATCGAAAGGAAGTTCGGCCACAAGCACCATACTGTCGGGCACGTTGCCCCGATACAGATGATACAGCCCCTTTCCGAAACCGGCTTCCCCCGTGTCGCACGGAGCCACCCAGCAAACACGGTTCACTCCTTGCAATACATCGGTTTTTTCCACACTGATTTGCGTGATAAGCGGCGCGAAATTGCGCGTATCCAAGCACAAAGGCTCCGAGGGGCGGCTTTCGGAAGCATCGGGAAAGACGGAGAAAATGCGATAGCAATAGCGCCTCCCCTCCTCCACACGCACATCCCGATAGGCGGTATCGGCAACCGGAATCTCGGCCAAGAGAAAATAGTTGCTGTCGGCAAGCCCCGTTTGACAGGAATCGTACGGAACCTCACCCGTTTCCACTTCCTTGCGATACAAAGCATACGAGGTGGCGTGAGGCGATGCGGCGGGATGCCAATGCAGGGAAATTCCCTCATACTCCACCTCGGCTTCCGTAAATTCCACGGCGGGCGCCATCACTTTCACCGAAACCGTCTCGGTCATGCTCAAA
This sequence comes from bacterium, assembly GCA_014803485.1. Taxonomy (GTDB): domain Bacteria; phylum Bacteroidota; class Bacteroidia; order Bacteroidales; family P3; genus Pullibacteroides. The sequence continues at coordinate 70,038 of JAAVBQ010000029.1, forward strand.
TGCGGGTCGCCGTTGTCTTCCGCACGGAAATAAAGGGTGTAGGGATTCTCGCGCGAATCCTTGAGGTCGGTTTGCCAATAGAATCCGTATATCGCCGTATCTACCGTTCCATAAAGCAGTTGCAAACCCACCCTGCGTCCTCCGAATTCCAACTCACCCCCGAATTCAAGCGACAGCATATCGCCGTCGGCATCCAGCACCGTCACTTCAAAATACAGGCGTTCTCCCGCCTCCACACAGAGATCTTCCGGCACCACCAAACGCGGCGGCGTGTTGTCGCACGCACGCACGATAATCTGCATGTCGCGCGTCACCTCGCCTATCTTCATGTCGTTGCGCCATTCCTCCATCAGAAACGACACGTTGTATTCGCCCTGTGCCGCCGGTGCATCCCACACTAAATTACCCGAATACGGGTCCATATAAAACGTGTCGGTGGCATAGGGATAGATATAGGCCGGAATTTCGTTGCCTCCCTCTCCCCGGCAAGGCACAAGCTTGTAGGTGATGATGTCGCCGTCGGGGTCGTAGGCATCGGGATTATGCACATAGGGTTGCCCCAGGCAAGCGTTGTCGGCCACAGGCGGACGCGTGGCCACGGGGCTGTTGTTGCCCGCCCCCAGCCACGGACTGATGGTGAGCGTGGTGGAGACGAAGATAGGCGTCATCACGCTGTTGGGCACATTCACCACCCCCGAATTCCGATTGGGGTCTTCCATGCTCAGCACATACACGCCCGGGCCCGAATAGGTGTGCAAACCTTCGTAATAGTTCCATTTCGTATCGTTTCCGATTTCGACTTCGCCGGTCCGTTGAAGAATCTCGGAAGTGCCGTCGCCCCAAAGGATTTCTATTTCGGGCCTGTCCGCAGGACTTTGCGTGAACGTATAGGTGTAGAGTTTGGCACGGTAGGTATAGCCCGACACATATTCGACTATGATTTCGGCCGCTTTCTGATGCGTGGCATACAAAGACGAGCCCGTGCCCGACAGGCACAGGAACAAAAGGGCGCATCCGATTTTTATGCCGATTCCTTTCATGCTATTCCTGCAAATTTATGCATTTGCAAGGACAATCGCCATATCGGTTTTTCGAGAATATACCGTGCTATTTTCTGTGTGATTCCTTTTGAAACGCTCCATTCGGGCTGCAGATAGCGCAAACAATCGCGCCCCACACGCCCGGCCTGTTCCTCGGCAAAGGAGAAATCCTCGTCCGAACCTATCACGATTTTGATTTCGGAGGCCTTGCGATAATATTCCTCCCTTACTTCCACACCTTTCTTGGGGGAAAGACAGATCCAATCCCATTCTCCCGAAAGAGGTTCCGAACCCGAGGTTTCGAGCCAGCATCGCAGACCCGCTTCATGCAGGCGGCGACATAGGCCGTCCAAATTGTGCAGCATGGGTTCCCCGCCCGTCACCACACAGTTCACGCAGCCACTCTCCACGGCTTCCCGCACCAAATCTTCCTCGCTCCGCCGTGCGAAAGCGTCCATATCCCACGATTGGGGTGTATCGCAAAAAGCACAGGCGTTGCGGCACCCCGCCAGACGCACAAACCACGCCGCCTGCCCGCTGTGGAAACCCTCGCCCTGCAAGGAGGCGAAACATTCCACCACGGGAAGGCCCGTTTTATCGTCGCTATTCGTTTTCATCGGTTTCGGTTTCTTCTTCCATAGAGACATTTCCTTCCTCCGCAGGAGTACTCTCCACAGGGACACTCTCCGCCGGCGTTGCCTCCACGTCATCATCCCACCATGAATTGCCATACACGTCGTCGGTTGCATCATCAGCATCCATAAACATCTCGTAACGGTTGGGCCTGTTGCGTTCGGGATGGCGGTAGGTGTAGGGGAAGGCATTGTTGTCGTGGTCGGAAGCGCCGAACGTATAACGACGATTGTTGCCGATGGCGAAGGTCAAGCCCACCTGCACGTTCGCATGCGCCCGTTTCAGCGGAATAAAGGAATTATTTACGTAAAGGGGCGTATAGTTGGACGCTATGAAGAGATTGAGTCCGTATTTGGGTGTGATGTTGACCGCCCATCCCAAACCGCGCCGGTTGCCGAGAAAGGCATAGGCCAACGAAACCGAAAACCAGCGGGCGGGGTGGATATTGCCCACCACGCTCAATTCGCTTTCGGGATGCAGGGCGTAGAAGGTGGTGCTGCTCAGCAATCCCACACTGAACCGGTTGCCCCAGAAACCGTATTCCACGGCGAAATTCAGGGTCGGCATCACCCGCTTCACATAATTCTTATACACGGGAACTTCCTTAAAATCGAGCATACCGAGCACATCGTCCGTCAAATCTTCAATCGCTCCGTTCAAATCCACATCCGTGCCGAGATTTTCGAAGCCTGTGAACGATACCCCACCCTGCGCCTCGTATTTCCGCACGCTTTCCTGATTATAACAGAGGAAGCCCAAATCGAGCACGGAAGCCGAAAAACGCAGACCCTTGATGAATCCGGGACGGAATTCCATACCCAAATCCACCGCTATTCCGTAGCCTGCCGGCGAAAGTTCGCCGAATTGGAGGGAAAAATCTCCATCGTCCGGAAAATCGACATCCAAAAGTCTTCCGAATACGTGCAGGTCGGCATTGCTGTTTACTTTCCATTCCTCATCGCTCAGATAAATCTGCATGTCCCGCACCGAAAGCGAAGCCGAAACAGCGCCCACCAGAAATTTGAACTTGCCTCCCACGCTCCATCGCTCGTTAAGGTCGCGGGCATACCCGATGGCGAATTCCGTATAGGCCTGTGCCTGCATGCCCATATCCTTTATGTTGTAGGAAGCGGGATTCTTGTCCATTCCCTTCTTCAGGAACTCAAAGAACTCGTAGGGTGCCGTCAGTTGCACGCCTGCTTTCAACCGTATATCAAAGCTCCAGAACGAACGTCCCCAAAACCAGCCCGCCGAGAGTACGTCCATGTCCAGATTTATATTAATATAGTTTTTCCGTCTGATGTTTTTGAGAAAACGCGCGGGCGTGACTTCGGGATGCAGGAAAGTGCCGACTTTTCCATTATTCAGGGGATAGAGAAAGTCCGCGATACCCAGATTGCTTGCCAATCCCACATTGATATTGCCCACGGCGGGGAATCCCACATAACCCCATTGCGGCACGAGGGCGGGATTCAGGGTATGGCGATAGGCGTAGCCGGGCTGAAAATACTGCACGCCCGAGGAACTCACCTGCGGATACAGACATCCAAAGCTCATCCAAAATATACCTGCCGCTAAAAGAAATCTTTTCATGATGCCTGTCTTTAGTTCTTTTTATTCGCGTCGATGAAAATGCCGCCTTCGAACTTGGCTTTCAGCTTGGCTTGAAAATAGGAAGTCTGGAGAACAGGAAGTCCCGCCGATTTCTCGTCGGACTGCAACGAACAAACCAGACGCAGGGAAGCCACATCCTTGCCCTGCAACACATCGTCCCGGCCCGAAAAGCCGAAAGACACCACGGAAAGTTGCGCCTGCTGCCGGTCATCGCACGCCCGTATCACCTGTTCGCCCGTGGTGGCGGCAGGAATCACCGCTCCGTCGGAATCGAGAAGTTCGAGACCGATTCGAATGGCAAGGGGAAGGCTGTTGGTGACCTCGGCAATCACTTCCATCTGATTGCCGTCCAGCAGCGAAGCAATCTTATCTCCCAAACCCGAAATCGTGTCGTCGTAGGGAATGTTCAACTCGGGACCGAACACCAACGGAACTTCGGGCCTTATGCGGGCACGCAACACCGAGGGTTGCCCGAAAACATATTCATGTATCTGATCCGTATCGGTAGACACGTCCACCCATACCTGCAGGGAGTCGGGCATATGTTTCAGGAATGCGGACACATCCATTTCCGCAAAGAGACAATCTTCGGGCATATCCTCGCGGTCTTTCGCCAGCCAGAAGCGGTAGGCGTGCATCCTGTCGACCTCTCCTGCGGGAATATGCAAAAGGGCCTGTTGCATCTTGGATACATCGGGAGAAGCTCCGTAAACCGGTACAATACGGAGACGGGCATCGATAGCCACGCCTGTATTGGTGGATAGCTCTATCAAAATGCGGGGGCGGGCGAAATCCAAGACCGCATCGGGAGCGGTGAACATGTCGGGCATCTGTCCGAGTTCCACCGAAAGCCTTTGCGCAGGTATGGAAAGCGAAAAAACACCCTTCACTCGACTCGGGGCCAAGTTCACCACCGAATAGCGCAACTGCGATTTCAACGTAAACTCCGTGCCGGATTTGCGGTCGGGAAGTGTGGACGAAACAGGGTCCTCCGTCAGAACCAATTTTCCCGAAAGCGTCAGAACACTCGTGTAGTGCAGTTTGCCATCCTTCAGGTCCGTCTTGCTCAAATCCAATCCGTCCAAGGAAAAATCAAACTGAAACCGCCCCGCACCCGCGTTGAAACTCTGCACCTGAATCCGGTTGTTTTCGTCCACCAATGGGTCGTTGATATAAAACTCTTCGGGAAGCTGAAGGATGAGTTCGGGACGCACGCGGGAAAGATCGATCTGGTCCGGCACCCCGGTCAAATCAAAAAGCACCCGCACGCGGGTCTTCTCCACAAAATACATGTAGTGCAGTTCGTGCACTTCTTTCGAAATGCCGTTGAATTCAAAATCGAGCTGAATTTCCTGATACACATCGCCTGCCATCCCGGTAGCTTCGGCAACGGTCCGTGGCGAAACGGACGCGCTTTCCACCGGCACACTCATCTGCACGTCGAATTTTTGCAAGGTGCCTATCGAGTCAAATAAAAAAGCTCTGACGGGCACTTCGTCAA
>JAAVBQ010000030.1 GCA_014803485.1 bacterium
AAACCAACACCCCTACTTTCGAGGTGTCTGTGATTAACGGTGAAAATTTGGTTTGGGGCACTACGGTCGGCAAGAATGTGGTGATGATGGAGGTTTATACCGAAGAGGCCTATAATGCCAACGGAAATCCGATTGTTCAAGAATTCTTGGCCGATACGGTTTTCACTATTTCGCAACCGCTTCCCAAAGGTAAGTATCTTGCCACCTTCAATCTGATGGCAGTGTCCGAAAGGGCGGGTTCTTACTATTATATCAATAATGCTGCGGGAAGAGTTCAAGCGAATGTGAACTTTACCATCAACTACGGGGATGTTCGCAATCCGGTTCTTGTTTTGCTCAATCCCTCCAAAGACACCGTCTATGCCGAAACCACCACGCCTACCTTTGTATTGAGTTTGGATAAGGCGGGCAATGATATGACGTTGAACTATGGAGCGGGGAATGCCGCCGTTATGATTGAGATTTTCAAGGCTGGCTCTACGGAGGCTTTGCTTGAAGACTTCTTTGTCGACACCACCTACACGTTGGCTAATGCGGATGCTTTGGATACAGGTAATTATAACGTGAAATTTACCTTGATGCAATGGGTGAACAGCACGCAGCTCAGTTATTGGCCCGCTACCGAGCGTGTTACCGCGCAGGTGAACATNCGCGTNACCANNACCGAAAAACCTGAAAGGATGATTGTTCCTACTGATTTGAGCACCCGTACGCATCAAGATACGGTATGGTTCAGNTGGACTTCGNAAGAAGAANTCTATCAGTTGTATGTGACNGATGCTTCCGGAAAAATGGTACATAACATAGCGGTAGATGCCGATGAGGAAGGCACAACGACAACGGTTTGGATTGCCAAGTTTGCCGAAGGCACTTACAAGTGGCAGCTTCGTGCGGTTGTGGTAGATGAAGCCGGTTCTGTCCTCGACTATTCGGATTGGGCTCCGACCAAAAGTTTTATTGTAAAATATGAGTCGCTTTCCGTGGAAGACAATCTCTTGGCCGAGGTGAATGTTTACCCCAATCCCACGATGGGAGAATTTAAGGTAAGTGTTCCCGTGGATGCCGTGGTAGAGATTTATGCGGCTAACGGACATCGGGTTGCGACCCGCACGGTTGTGGCCGGTACGGAAACGTTTGCGTTGGCAACAAGCGGCATATATTTTGTCCGCGTGACCGCCGACGGTAAAACAGCCGTCCGTCGAATCGTGGTACGCTAAACGTCTTACGGCATTGTGTTAAAGGGGCGCCCCATGGGGCGCCCCTTTTTCTTTAGTATATTTGCACCCTAAAAATTGCGTTGATGAAGATACTTATCGCCCACCGGATTCCGCGTTCGCCTTTCGCCAATGTGCCGGCCGATTGGACAGTTACCTTTCCCGAAGAGGGACAGGAAAGATTCTCGGCCGAACAGTTGCAGGAACTGATTCCCGACTACGATGCCTTGCTTTCGTTTTTCACCGACCCCGTGCCCAACGAGGTGATCGATGCCGGGCGTAACCTCAAGTTGATTTCCAATTTCGGAGCGGGTTTCAACAATATCGACACCGCCTATGCCCGAAGCAAGAACATTGCCGTAACCAATACCCCCAGGGCGGTCTGCAACCCCACCGCCGAACACGCCATGGCCCTGATGCTGGCCGTCTGCCGCCGCATCGGCGAGATGAACATCAAGATACGCTTGCAGAAAGAAGCCTTGTGGAAAACCGACACACTGGGCCATACCTTGGAGGGAAAAACGCTCGGCATCGTCGGAATGGGGCGTATCGGGCAGAATCTGGCCAAGAAAGCCGAGGTGTTCGGCATGAACGTAATCTATTGCAACCGTCACACCGAAGTGCCGGGATACAAGCGGGTGGATATGGATACGCTGCTTGCGCAGGCAGATGTGGTGAGCGTGCATGTGCCGCTCAATGCGCAGAACACGCATTTGATAGGGGCCGAAGAATTCAGGAAGATGAAAAGCTCGGCATATTTCATCAATACCGCGCGGGGTGCCGTGGTGGACGAGGCGGCTTTGGCACAGGCGTTGGAAAGCGGCCAAATTGCGGGAGCGGGATTGGATGTGTTCGAGAAAGAGCCCGTGGTGAACGAGAAACTCTATATGTTGTCGAATGTGGTGTTGGTGCCGCATATCGGCACCGCCACCCACGAAACGCGCGAGGCCACGAGTGCGGAGGCGCTCGGCAACATCATAAGCTTCTTTGCGGGCAAACCCGTCAATGTGGTGAACTAACTAATCCACGTCTATGTCCGTGCGGAGGTTTTCCATGATGAAGCCCTGACGGTCGGGCGTGTTCTTACCCATAAAGAATTCCATGGCTTCGCCTATGCCCTGGTCTTTTTTCATGATGACAGGGTCGAGGCGCATCTGCGGCCCGATAAACACTTTGAACTCTTCGGGCGAAATCTCACCGAGACCCTTGAATCGGGTGATTTCGGGCTTTCCGCCGAGTGTTTCTATGGCTTGGGCGCGTTCGTCCTCGTTATAGCAATAGAACGTTTTTTGCTTGTTGCGCACGCGGAAAAGCGGCGTCTGCAAGATATACAGATGCCCCGCCTTCACGATGTCGGGAAAGAATTGCAGGAAGAAGGTGAGCAGGAGCATGCGGATATGCATGCCGTCCACATCGGCATCGGTGGCGATGACGATATTGTTGTAGCGCAGGTTCTCGATGTCGTCTCCGGCGTTCAAGGCCGCCTGCAGGAGATTGAATTCTTCGTTTTCGTATACAATCTTGCGGCTCAGGCCGAAACTGTTGAGCGGCTTTCCACGCAACGAGAAAACGGCCTGCGTGTTGGCATCGCGGCTCTTGGTGATGCTGCCCGTGGCCGAATCGCCCTCGGTGATGAACAGCGTGGTCTGCAGACGCAGATCGTGGTTGGAATCGTAGTGAATGCGGCAGTCGCGCAGCTTGCGGTTGTGCAGGTTCACTTTCTTGGCGCTTTCGCGGCTAATCTTCTTGAGGTCGGCCATGCTCTTGCGCTCTTTCTCGCTCTCGATAATCTTGCGTTGCATGGCTTCGGCCACATCGCCGTTGATATGCAGATAGTCGTCGAGGTTTTTCTTGAGCGAGGTCATCACATAATTGCGCAACGTCTCGCGGTTGTCGGCCTTTCGGGCTTCCTCGCTGTTATCCATATAAATGGAGCCGAGCTTGGTCTTGGTCTGGCTCTCGAAAACAGGTTCTATCACCTTGACGCTCACCGCCGCGATAAGGCCCGTGCGGATGTCGCCCGTGTCGTAGTCTTTCTTGTAGAATTCCTTGACGGTTTTGGCGAAAGCCTCGCGGAATGCGCTCTGATGCGTGCCGCCCTGCGTGGTGTGCTGTCCGTTCACGAAACTATAATACTCTTCGCCGTAGAATTTATCCACATGGGTGAAGGCGTATTCGAAATCCTCGTCTTCGATATGCACGATAGGGTAGAGGGGATTGCCGTCCATACGGCTTATCAAGAGGTCGCGCAAGCCGTTTTCACTCTTGATTTTATTCTTGTTGTATTGAATGGTGAGGCCTTTGTTGAGGTAGGCGTAATTCCACAACATCGCTTCGATGTAGTCTTCTATGAAGTGATAGTTGCCGAACATCTGCTCGTCGGGGGTGAAGCTCACGCGGGTGCCGTTGCGTTCGTTGGTCTTCACCAATTCTTCCTTCTCGAGAACCCCGTTGAGGAATTCGGCGCGTTTCTTCTCGCCGTCGCGCACACTTTCCACCAAAAACCAGCTCGAAAGCGCATTGACGGCCTTGGTCCCCACCCCGTTCAACCCCACCGACTTCTTGAAGGTCTTGGAGTCGTATTTGGCACCCGTATTCATCTCCGACACACAGGCCACCACCTTTCCCAAAGGAATGCCACGCCCGTAGTCGCGCACGGTAACGGTATTCTCTTTCAGGGTCACTTCGATGGTCTTGCCGTTGCCCATCACAAACTCGTCGATGGCATTGTCCACCACTTCTTTCAGAAGCACGTAAATGCCGTCGTCCTGGCTCGAACCGTCGCCCAGCTTGCCGATATACATACCGGGGCGCAGGCGGATGTGTTCGTTCCACTTGAGGGTCTTGATGGCGTCGTCGCTGTAGTCGGCGGCGTTGAAGCCTATATCCGTTTGATTCTCGCTCATGATTTCTTAATAACGTATGTTGTCGATAAGGCGGACTTTGCCCATCCATACCACGATGAAACCCACATTTCCTTGGGCGGGGGCATCGAGCGGGGCGGTCTGCAGGGTATCGGGATGTGCGATTTCGAAATATTCCAATTTCATTTCGGCCTGCGAGGCGATTCTCTCCTCCACGAATTTTTTGATGTCGGCGCAGCTGGTTTGCGGATTTGCCTTCACGATTTCCGCGCTTGCCGAAAGGGTGGCGTAGATAAAGGGAGCCTTGGCGCGGTTTTCGGGCGTGAGGAGGGCGTTTCGGCTACTCAGGGCCAAACCGTCTTCACCCCGCTTGATAGGGCAGGAGACAATCTGCACGTCTATGCCCATTTGCCGCACAAGGTCGCGGATTACGGCCACTTGCTGAAAGTCTTTTTCGCCGAAATAGGCGCGTGTGGGTTCGGTGAGTTCGAAAAGCATACCCACCACCACGCCTACGCCCGCAAAGTGTCCGGGGCGTTGCGCTCCTTCCATAACGCTTTCCAAAGCGCCGAAAGCGTAGGTTTTCGGTTGGCTTCCCTCGGGATACATTTCTTCGGGAGTGGGGTGAAACACAATGTCGCAGCCGTTTTCTTCCAGAATTTCGGTATCGGCTCCGAAATCGCGGGGATAGTTCTTGAGGTCGTCGGGATTGTTGAACTGGATGGGGTTGACGAACACACTCGCCACAAATATGTCGTTCTCGCGGCGGGCGGCCTTGAAGAGCGAGGCATGTCCCTCGTGGAGCGCGCCCATGGTGGGTACGAAGCCTACGCTTTTCCCGCCTTTCCGCAAGGCGCTCAAACTCCGGTGCAATTCGTCTTTGGTGGTGCAGATTTTCATTTTTCGGAAAATATTTTTTGAAACAACTCGAAGAGATTTCCCACCGCCACGATTTTGGAATGGTATTTGGAGGGGATTCCTTTGAGTCCGTATTTGGAAACAAAAACACGTTCGAAACCTAATTTCTCGGCTTCGGCCAAGCGTTGTTCGAGGCGGCTGACGGGGCGTATCTCGCCGGTGAGACCTACTTCGGCGGCAAAGCAATCCTTAGGATTGAGAGGGGCGTCCTGTCCCGAACTCAACACGGCGGCGATGACGGCCAGGTCGATGGCGGGGTCGTCTACCCGCAGACCGCCGGCTATATTGATGAACACGTCTTTCTGTGCCAATTTGGCGCCGCACCGTTTTTCCAGCACCGCCAAAAGCATGTTGAGCCTCCTGAGGTCGAAACCCGTGGCCGAGCGTTGCGCCACGTTGTAGGCGCTTTGGCTCACCAACGCCTGCACCTCCACAATCATGGGGCGCAGACCCTCCAAGGTGGCCGCCACGGCCGTGCCGCTGAGGTTTTCCTCACGTTGCGAGAGCAGGATTTCACTCGGATTGCTCACCTCGCGCAAGCCGTTGTTCTGCATTTCGTAGATGCCGATTTCGTTGGTGCTCCCGAAGCGGTTCTTTACCGAGCGCAGGATGCGGTAGCCGTAGTTGCGGTCGCCCTCGAAGTGCAGAACGGTGTCGACGATATGTTCCAAAAGCTTGGGACCCGCGATATTGCCGTCTTTGGTGATGTGACCTATCACAAACACGCTGGTGCCCGTTTCTTTGGCAAAACGTTGGAAGAGGGCGGCGCATTCCTTAATCTGCGAGATGCTGCCCGCCGAAGCCTCGATGGTGGAGGAAGTGAGGGTCTGAATGGAGTCGGCCACCAGAATATCGGGTTGGACGGCTTGCGTCTGGGCAAAAATCTCGTCCATGTCGGTTTCGGTGAGAATGAAGCAGCCGCTTTCGGTAAGACCCAGCCGCTCGGCACGCATGCGCAATTGCTGTGCGCTTTCCTCCCCGCTCACATAAAGCACTTTCTTGCCGTGCGGAATCTGCAAGGCCACCTGCAACATCAACGTCGATTTGCCGATGCCCGGTTCACCGCCCACCAACACGAAAGACCCGGGCACCAAACCTCCGCCCAGCACGCGGTTGAGTTCGTTGTTGCCTGTGTCGATGCGTTGGATTTCTTCGGTTTGGATGTCGCGCACGAGACGGGATTCCTTGGCGCCTTTCCGAGAGGTTGCCGAGGGGCTGTTCCAACCGCCGGAGCGGTTCTCCCGTTCAATCACCTCTTCGGTATAGGTGTTCCATTCCCCGCAGGAGGGGCAACGACCCACCCATTTGGGCGATTGCGCGCCGCAATTACTGCAGAAAAAAGCGGTTTTTACTTTCGTTTTCGCCATGTTGTTGAAAAATCGGGCAAATTTAGTCTTTTCTGTAGAAAACTTGTGCGGCGCGGTTGATGTTGTAGAGCGAAAGCTTGCCGTTTTTGGTGAAGTATTCGCCCCCCGGCTCCACCCGTCCGAAGCCTCCGAAAGGCATATCGTCGCTGCAAAGGAGCAAGGTGTATTTCCCTTCGCGCCGCACGGGAATTTCATAGTTCGGCGTGCTTTGCGTCGGGTGCCAGTTGAATACGAAGATATAGTCGCCCGCCACGTCGAAAGAAAGGGTCTTTCCTTCTTCGTCGGTGTGCAGCAACCATGCGAAATCGCAGGTACGCAGGTTGATTCTCGTGGCCAAGGCCAGCATGGCGCGGTCGAAATCCTGCAAGAAGCGGTAGCGGAGCAGACCGTCGTCGGCCAAGGTCCATTGGCGGCGGGCGTAGTGATACGACCAGCCGTTTCCCTCGCGCGGAAAATCAATCCATTCGGGATGTCCGAATTCATTTCCCATAAAGGTGAGCCAGCCGCCGCCTTCCCCGCCCACGAACATCGAAAACAGGCGGATCATCTTGTGCAGGGCAATGCCGCGCTCCACCACAGGGTCGTTGCGCAGGGTGGTCATGGCATCATACATCTTGGCGCCCATCAAACGGAAAGCCAGTGTCTGGTCGCCCACCAAGGCTTGGTCGTGGCTCTCGGCGTAGGCGATTTGCGGCACGTTGGCGAGGCGGTTGTTCACGGTGCTCCACAATTCCGTCATCACCCAATCTTCGTCTTGACGTTCCTTGAGGAGCTTAATCCAAAAATCGGGAATGCCCATCGAGAGGCGGTAGTTGAAACCCATGCCGCCCTCTTGCGTCGGGGCGGTCATGCCCGGCATACCGCTCACTTCTTCGGCCATGCTCAAGTGCGTTCCGGGTTTGAGCGTGGCGATGAGGTCGTTTGCCAAACTCAAATAAATGAGGGCGTTGTTATCTACTTGATCGCCGAAATAATTTTTGTAGGTGCCGAAATTATCGGTATAGCCCCTGTGGAAATAAATCATGGCCGTAACGCCGTCGAAGCGGAAACCGTCGAAATGGAACTCCTCCACCCAATAGCGCAGGTTCGAAAGCAGGAATTGCCGCACTTCGTTGCGCGAGAAGTTGAACATGCGCGAGTCCCAATGCGGGTGTGTGCCCGCCTGTGCGCCATAACTGTAAAGGTCGTCGGTTCCGTCGAGCCTGTCGAGCCCTTCGTTGAAATTCTTTACAAAGTGCGCGTGCACCACGTCCATCACCACGCTGATGCCCGCCCGATGCGCTTCCTGCACCAATGCGCGCAGGTCGTCGGGGGTGCCGAAACGCGAGGAAGGGGCGAAGAAATTAGACACATGATAGCCGAAGCTGCCGTAGTAGGGGTGTTCGGCCACGGCCATCAACTGCAACACATTATAGCCTCCGGCCTTGACGCGGGGCAATACTTTTTCGGTGAATTCGCGGTAGGTGCCCACCCCTTCGCGCTCTTGCGCCATGCCGATATGCGCTTCGTAGATAAGGGGCGTGGTTTTCGAAAAATCGGGGCTGCGGAAAGCTGTGTCGCGCCAGGGAAAAGGTTTTTCGGGTTGCCACACCACGGCGCAGAAATCCTTGCTCGTTTCGTCCTGTTGCGTGAAGAAGGTGTAGGCGGGCATACGCATCGCCCATTTGCCGTTGCAGTCCTGCACGTAGATTTTGTAGCGGGAGAGGTGGGTGAGGGAGGGGACGGAAGATGCGGGAATTTCGATTTCCCACACGCCCTCGATGTTGCCGAAAGGGCCGTTGGCTTTTTGCACGCGGTGCAGGGGGTGGGAGGTTTGATCCCAAAGGTTGAAGTCGCCGGTAAGGAACACGTGGCGGGCGTGGGGCAGCCACTCCCGGAAAGTCCACTTCTTGGTGGCGGCATCGAAATGCAGTCCGAAATAGTGATGGGCGGAGGCGAAATCGTAGAGGCTGCCCCACGCCCGCTCGATCCACGATTTGGTCTGCACATAGTCGTTGTACCGCTTCTCGATGCGTTCCGCCATAGGCCACAGCCACGGGTCCTTTTCTATCAGGGGCAACAGCTTTTTCATAGGCTTAAAGATAATTTTTATTTTTGAAATCTGTACAGAGAAGGTGATAATTATGAAGCCAAGAAAAATTTTGGACTTTCTTACAGGAAGTTTGTTCCCCGTGGTGTTTTTCGGAGGATTGTATCTTCTGTTTTTCTCCACCAACAATTCTTGTGACGGTCTTTCGTATGCCGCTGATATCCGACAGGGAGTGGATATATTCTATCCACATCATTTGCTTTATAATGCCGTGGGGTATGTGATAGCTAGATTACTTTCCATAAACAACACACTTTTATTGCTATGTGTGATGAATGCTTTGGCGGCTGCAGGTTGCCTGCTTCTTACACGTCAGATCCTGAAGACCTTTTTGTCCGAAAAAATATCGACAGCTTGTTTGTGGGCGCTTGGAGCCTGCTGGGGTTTTATGCGCTTTGCCACCGAGGCAGAAACTTATATAATACCCCTTGTTTTTTCTCTATGGGGAAGCCTTGCTTGGATTCGCGGGAAAAATCCTTTTTCCGTAAGTCTTTTGGCCGCTCTCGCCTGTCTGTTTCATCAAATCCACTTTTTTTGGTGGCTGGGTTTGGGTGTAGGGATGATAATCTCCGGTCGTAAAGATAGGGGAGTGTATAAAGAAGTTTTGTGGTATCTGTTCGGAGCCTTGATTGTTCCTGTGGTTTATCTGGCGGTTTGGATGACGGTTCCTCAGGATGCTTCCACTTTTCTTCACTATGTGTTTCACGACTATTTCTATGTCGATGCGGTGGGATTTTCTTTCAAACAGGCTTTATTCCTTACGCCTGTCAACTTTGTCCGCACTTTTTTCCAAGTGCACGGCTATATTCCCGCCCTACTTGCCCGCTATCCATTCTTGGCGATAGGGATAATCGTCACTTTGATTTGTTTTGTACTCGAAATAAAAGTTATCAGAAAGAAGAGGCGGAGTGTCAAGGCCGTTGAAGATTCCGAAACTCCGATTCCCGCAGGTTTTGCTGCCACGCATTTGCTTATTGCGCTGTTGCAATTGTTTTTTGCATTTCTCTCCAATGGAAATGCCGAGTTTATGGTGATGATACCTTTCGCCCTGCTTCTTTTTATAGCGGCATCCCGTTTTTTCACCCGTGTTTCCGTATGCGGAATTATGCTTGCGGCAACGGGCATGGGAGCATGGAACATATGTTTGGGTTTGATTCCCTATCACTTTATGGCGATACAACCTTTTCCCGCGATAGAAAAACATATAGAGAATCACTCTACAAGTGTTTATTTTGTAGAAGATTATGCGATACTATACAATAGGCTCCGCTACTATCATCCTTCTCTTTGCAACTGTTTGAAAAAGGATTTTTCCGATATGGAGAAACTCGATGCAGAGGCGCGTTATACCGACAAAATCGGCAATAAAGGTTTCGTATCGCGTGCCTCTGTTACGCAATCTCTTGACAAAATGCCCGCCGAAAGGGAAAACATAACCGTTCTCCGTGCGGACACTTTATATTTTGATTTAGGAAAAGTGGTTTTAGTGCAGTTNTAATCGAGCTTCAACACGGCAAGGAAGGCCGATTGCGGCACCTGNACGTTGCCCACCTGACGCATGCGCTTNTTNCCCTCTTTCTGCTTTTCGAGCAACTTACGCTTACGCGAGATGTCGCCGCCATAGCACTTGGCCGTTACGTCCTTGCGCACCGCCTTGATGGTNTCGCGGGCNATAATCTTGCTTCCGATAGCCGCCTGCACGGCAATGTCGAACTGCTGGCGCGGAATCAAATCCTTCAACTTCTCGCACATGCGCCGCCCGAAACTATAGGCGTTGTCTTGATAGATAAGCGTGGAGAGCGCGTCCACCGTGTCGCCGTTGAGCAATATCTCGAGTTTCACCAACTTGGAGGGCTGATAACCGCAAGGGTAGTAGTCGAAAGAGGCGTAGCCCTTCGAAATGCTCTTGAGACGGTCGTAGAAGTCGAACACAATTTCCGAAAGNGGCATTTCGAACGTAAGCTCAATGCGGTCTGTGGTGAGGTAAACNTGATTCTTGAGAACACCCCGCTTGTCGATGCAGAGTTTCATGATGGGCCCTACGAATTCGGCTTTCGTAATGATTTGGGCACGGATGTAGGGCTCGTCGATATGGCTCACGTAGTTGGCCTCCGGNANTCCCGAAGGATTGTGGATTTCGATTTCCTCTCCNTTGGTNGTGGTNACNTTGAAAGAAACGTTGGGCACGGTGGTGATGACNTCCATATTGAATTCGCGTTCCAAACGTTCCTGAATGATTTCCATGTGAAGCAGACCCAGGAAGCCGCAACGGAAGCCGAANCCCAANGCTACCGACGATTCGGGTTCGAAAGTGAGCGAAGCATCGTTGAGCTGGAGTTTCTCGATAGAGGCACGCAGGTTCTCGTAGTCGTCGGGACTCACGGGGTAGACCCCGGCGAACACCATAGGCTTCACATTCTCAAAACCTTCTATCGCCTTTTCGCAAGGTCGGTCGGTATGCGTAATCGTATCGCCCACCTTCACTTCCGCACTCGTCTTGATGCCCGAAATCACATACCCCACATTCCCTGCCTCCACCGCATTCTGCGGAATGGGTTTGTAGCCCAATACGCCCACTTCTTCGGCATCGTATTCCTTGCCGGTGTGGAAGAACTTTACCTTGTCGCCCTTGCGCAAGGTGCCGTTCAAGATGCGGAAATAGGAGATGATACCTCGGAAAGGATTGAAAACCGAGTCGAAAATCAAGGCCTGCAACGGAGCGGAGGGGTCGCCTTCGGGCGCGGGAATGCGCTCCACGATGGCCTGCAGAAGCTCGTGCACACCTTCGCCTGTCTTGCCGCTCGCCGCCATGATGTCCTCGCGCTTGCAGTCCATAAGATCCACAATCTGGTCCTTTACCTCTTCGGGCATGGCGTTGGCCAAGTCCATCTTATTGAGCACGGGAATGATGGTGAGGTCGTTTTCCATCGCCAAATAGAGGTTGGAAATAGTTTGTGCCTGAATGCCTTGTGTGGCATCCACCACAAGAATGGCACCCTCGCAGGCGGCAATGGAGCGCGATACCTCATACGAAAAGTCCACATGCCCCGGCGTGTCGATGAGGTTCAAGATGTATTCCTCGCCGTTGTGCTTGTATTTCATTTGAATGGCGTGGCTCTTGATGGTGATGCCGCGCTCGCGTTCCAAGTCCATGTCGTCGAGCACCTGCGCCTGCAAATCGCGGGCGGAAACGGTGCCGGTATACTCCAGAAGCCTGTCGGCCAAGGTGCTTTTGCCGTGGTCGATATGGGCTATGATGCAGAAATTTCGGATATTCTTCATAAGGTACAAAGGTAAGATTTCCTATCAATTTTTGAATGATATACCTTTGCAGGGAAATTGATTTGCGATGAAACGGAGATACCTTTGGTTNCTTTCGATATTGAGCGGAGTTCTTTTGGCTTGTGCGTGGCCTACGGGTGGGTTCACGCCTCTTGTCTTTGTGGCTTGGATTCCGCTATTATGGGTGGAAGATTATGTGCTGCGTCAACAGAATGCGCGGGCCCCCGAAGAATCCCGGGGCACCGAAACAACCCGCAAAAAAGCCCACCCCCGTTATCATCTGTTTCTCTACGCTTTCTCCGCCTTTCTTGTTTGGAATATACTGACCACATGGTGGATATGGAATTCCACGCCCGCCGCCACCCTCGCCTTCACCGCCAACGCCGCCCTCATGGCCGGTGTCTTCTCGCTTTTCCATTACAGCTGCCGCCATTTTTTCAAGCAAGGAATGCGCTATATCCTGCTGTTCGTCTACTGGCTGGCTTTCGAGTTCTTTCATCTGCACTGGGATTTGTCGTGGCCGTGGCTCACTTTGGGCTATGTATTCGCCCCCATGCCGAGCATCGTGCAATGGTATGAAATCACGGGGCCGCTCGGAGGAAGCCTGTGGGTGTTGGCCTGCAATGTAGCCTTGTTTTTCGTAGTGAAAAGCTTTTGTAAAAACGCCGCAGGAGCCGCCCCCGCCGTTTCCAAACGCCGCAGCCTCATCACCGCCGCCTGTCTGATTCTTCTGCCCATAGCGGGCTCGCTCATCCGCTACGCCACCTACCGCGAACAAGGACAAGAAACGGAAGTAGTTGTGGTGCAACCCAATATCGACCCCTATCACGAACAATTCGTTCTCACCTCCACCGAAACCACACAACGGATGCTGCAACTCGCCCAAGAACGCACCACGCCGCAGACCCGTTTCATCGTCACGCCCGAAAGCATGATTCAGGAATATGTTTGGGAAGATGAATTGCCTTATAGCAGCGTATCTTTAGGTTTTATTCACAAGTTCTTGCAAGGAAATCCGAATATGCGTTTCGTGGCGGGGATTTCGTCGTTCACCCATGTGAAGGCCAAGGATTCCTCCGATGTGGGCGTGCGCCGTCTGCGCTATATTTCCGACCCCGAAAAGAAATTCTATAAGGCACATAACAGTGTGATTTCCGTGAGCGGCGATTTCAACCGCCCCATTCCCATTCATCATAAATCGCGCCTCACGCCGGGCATCGAAATCATGCCTTTTGCGGGAAAGGTGAAGTTTATCGAAAAACTTGCGGTGGATTTGGGCGGAACCGTGGGGACGCTCGGTGTGGACCAAGGGCCTCATGTGTTTGCGGAAGAAGGCGATACGATGCCGAAATTTTCCGACATCATCTGCTACGAATCCATTTTTCCCGACTATGTGGCTTCGTGTGTGAATGCGGGTGCGGAACTGTTGTTTGTATCCACCAACGATGGCTGGTGGGGCAATACGCCGGGGCATCGTCAACACGCTTCCTACGCACGCTTGCGGGCCGTAGAGAACCGTCGCGACATAGCCCGCTCGGCCAACACGGGCATTTCGTGCTTCATCAACCAGCGGGGCGATGTGTTTCAGGCCACCGACTATTGGCAACCGGCCTGCATCCGCGCCACCTTGCACGCCTCCTCCCGCCTCACTTTCTACGCCCGCTACGGCGAAATCCTCGGCCGATGCAGCCTGTTCATGTCGTTGTTTTTCCTGCTCCTCACCTTCATCTACCGTCTCTTCCCGCAAGCCTGGCGAGATTTTGGAAAGGAATGACGAATTGCACGATTATTCGTGTTTCTTACGTTTTGGAAGGAGGTGGTCTTTCGCCTTTGCGGGGGATAGAGCCGATTGACCAGTTTGAGCCTCCAATTGTTTACGAGCGTTTTTAGCGATATTCCCTCCGCGCCGCGCCACATTGGCATTTTCATTAAAGCCATACGGATTTTCCGCACGTGATATTTCAGTGGTCGAAACTTCGGCAAGTGTATTGAGGGCCAACTCCAAGTTGGTCATATTATCACGCAAATTTTCTTTTTTTAGACCCTTGAATTGCTTGTATTGTTTGGTTTGTTTGCCGCTCCATTGTTTTAAGATAATATCTGTTAGTGATGCAAATTCTTGATTTTCAACAATGCCTCCGCGCCGCCATTCATCGGTAAGTTCTTTGCGCACCTCTATGCTACGGATACGTTGTGTAATCCATTTTTCCGAATAACCTAAACGACGATAATCTGTTATCGCTTGCTCAATGCTTAATTCGGGATCTTGTACTTGATCGAGACGTTCTTTGGCAACCTGAGCCATCCAAACTTTGAACGGTTCAGCTTTGGATGAGGGAATGGATTGAATGATACGAAAAAGTCCTTTGGCAGTAGCCACAGATGTGCGATATTTTTTTCCGTCCTCTGCTTCCAAATAAGCTGGGGTACAAATTGTACCCCAACTGGAATTCAATTCAGGATCGCGTTTTCTCATTTTCTTGATATACTGCTTTACATCTCGACTTTCTGTTAGCAGTTCAACGGTATCCTTTACCGAAAAATACCATTCTTCGGTATCGCTATCCCAAACCGAACGTACTTTTTTCTCTTCAAAAAGTTTAATTGCATGCATTTTAGTCATATCTATAGCAATTTACAAAGTTAGTAAAAACACTAATTACATAGCAGCATCTTGATGTCGCTTACTCTATAATCGTTCGATGTCTGTTTTTATCGAACCGAATGCACACATTTTTATAGTTGGATTACATACAAAATATTGTAAAATAAATAATTATTATGTTGATAATTTTCTTCATCAGAAAACTTTTTGTCAGCCTTCCAATTGAACTTTCAAGGAATTTTGACCGTTCAAGAGTTGTCAGATTATCTTTGCTGAAACTGCTTTCAAATATATTAATAAATAAATCGTGTTTTGTATAGGAAGATTTATTACCTTTACATCATATAATTAAATATGTGTTCCCATGAAAAAGTTTTTTGTTCTTGGCCTTGTTGCTGTAACGTTAGCTGTAGGCTTATGCTCGTGCAGGATTGGTTGTAAAACGAGGGCTTGGAAAGGAGGCAAGGAGATTTCTGCAGACGGGGGTACGGTTGTTTGGAGACCGACAAGTGACGTTAATGTTCAAGTGGTTCCAAGTATTATAATGGTATACTGTGCATTTTATGATACGGGCAATAATTGTGTCGGAGCTACGCAATTGGATGTGGAATCTCAAAAAATAAAAGGAGAGGGCTATGAGAAAATCGTGGGAGATGGGTATGAAGTGCTTACGTCTACAAACGTTGTGTTTGTAACGCTTTCTGCCAATGATACCTCATTCAAAAGAGAAATAGTGGCCATGTTTGGAGATGGATCCTATGAATTAGGGCCACATATTGTAGTATCCCAGTCTCCTAAATCGTGGAATTAGGAGAGTAAATAATTCTTATATTTACCTATAAAAAAAGCCTTGTCGAATGACAAGGCTTTTTTATTGATCCGCTCCGACGTTTATTTGCTCTGCAAGTATTCGTCAATGGCTTTGGCGGCCTTGCGGGCGGCACCCATCGCCAAGATTACCGTGGCGGCACCCGAAACCACGTCGCCGCCGGCAAATACGCCCTTGCGGGTGGTGCGGCCTTCTTCGTCGGCCACCACACAGCCCTTGCGGTTGGTTTCTATGCCCGTAGTCGATTTGGCCAAGGTGGGATTGGCNACCGTGCCGAGACTCATCACCACTTCATCCACCTCGATGTCGAACTCCGAACCGGGCACTTCCACCGGAGAACGGCGACCCGAAGCNTCGGGTTCACCCAACTCCATGCGGATGCANCGGATAGCGCGCACCCANCCGTTNTCATCNCCCAAAATCTCNACGGGATTGGTCAACACNTTAAANTGGATGCCNTCTTCGTGGGCATGGTGGATTTCTTCGTTGCGGGCCGGCATTTCGGCNTCGGTGCGGCGATAGATGATATACACATCCGAACCCAGACGCTTGGCGGTACGCGCGGCATCCATAGCCACATTTCCGCCTCCCACCACCGCCACTTTCTTGCCGATGAACACCGGCGTTTCGTAATCGTCGCGATAGGCTTTCATCAGGTTGGAACGGGTAAGCAGCTCGTTGGCCGAAACCACGCCGTTGAGATTCTCNCCGGGGATGTTCATGAAGCGCGGAAGACCCGCCCCCGAACCGATAAACACGGCATCGTATTTCTCTTCGTTCATCAAGTGGTCGATAGTATCCGTCTTGCCGATAATCACATCGGTTTCGAATTCCACACCGAGTTTCTTGAGGTTTTCGATTTCGTGCGCCACAATGGCTTTGGGCAGACGGAATTCGGGAATACCGTATACCAACACGCCGCCGGCCTTGTGCAAGGCTTCGAACACCGTTACGGCATAGCCTTTCTTTATNAGGTCGCCCGCACAGGTAAGACCCGCAGGGCCGCTTCCGATAACGGCCACGCGCTTCCCGTTGGAAACGGGCTTTTCGGGCTTGGCGCTACCGTGCANCCGGTTGTAGTCGGCCACAAAACGTTCGAGTTTTCCAATCGCCACNGGNTCGAATTTCTTGCCCATCACGCACGAACCCTCGCATTGGGTTTCCTGCGGACACACACGGCCGCAGACAGCAGGCAGGGCCGAGTCTATGGCAATGACCTTGGCGGCCGCCGCGTANTCGCGGTTCACGATTTCGTGAATGAAANNGGGAATCTGCACCGACACNGGGCAGGCCTCCATACACGCGGGCTTCTTGCACTGCANGCANCGCGAGGCTTCGAGCAAGGCCTCTTCCTCGTTATAGCCCAAACAAACNTCTTCGAAATTGCGGCTCCGCTTTTCGGGNTCCTGTTCGCGNACGGGAACACGNTTTTTCTTGTCGGCNGCTTCNNCGGCTTGGGCGGCNTCTTCCCNNGCGTTCGCGGCNGCCGATTCNTCCACCGCNGCGGCCAAATTGCACTTGTGTTCGCCGTTGTTGCGGGCAATTTCATATTTCTTATACATACCCTGACGGCGCATGGCTTCGTCGAAATCCACTTCATGACCGTCGAATTCGGGACCGTCCACACAAGCAAAGCGGGTTTTGCCTCCCACGGTGACGCGACAGGCGCCGCACATACCCGTTCCGTCNACCATCAANGTATTGAGGCTCACAATCGTNCGGATATTGTATTGCTTGGTGAGCATAGACACAAACTTCATCATGATCATGGGGCCTATGCACACCACTTCGTCATATTTCTTGCCCTTNTTGTCGATAAGGTCTTTGATAAGGTCGGTGACACGCCCGCTGAAACCCGCCGAGCCATCGTCGGTGCAGAGGAAAACCTCTTTGGCCACCGCAGCCATTTCTTCCCTGAGGATAAGCAGGTTTTCGGTACGCGCACCCAAAATCACATCGCAGGCTATGCCGTTTTCGTGCATCCACTTCACTTGCGGATAAACGGGAGCGGCGGCAAAACCACCCGCCACGAAAAGGATATTCTTTTTACGCACTTCTTCTATGGGTTCGTTCACGAATTCGGAGGGAAGACCGAGCGGACCCACCACGTCTTGAAAACAATCCCCCACCTCAAACTGTCCTATCTTTCGGGTCGAGGCGCCCAACATTTGGAAAACAATGCGGATGGTGTTTTTCTGCAAATCATAATCGCAGACGGTCAAGGGAATACGTTCGCCTTGTTCGTCGGGAATGATGATGAGAAATTGTCCGGGCTTGGCCGAATGTGCCAGACGCGGGGCATAAACCTGCATACTGATGATTTCGGGAGCCAACGTTGTTTTCTCCAGAATTTGGAATCTTTTTGTTTCCATTATTTACGTTTTTTTGCTGTTTTCTTGGTTTTCTTCGGTTCGTTGCCGGTTTCGAAAAGGCTTTTCCAATCCGATTTCGAATAGTAGACTTCCTCCTCTTCCCTACGGGAACGTCTGCCTTTCGGCCTCTCGTCNCGGGACCGTTTCTCTTCTCNCGGCCGCCTCTCTTCNCGCGATTTCCCGCGTTTNTTTNCTNCNTCTCCCGCNGTAGCCGACTCGGAACGCACCTTGCGGTCCGACCATACGGTTTGGTTCAANCCTGCTATAATCTCTTCCTCAAACTCTTTCTGCACTTCCACAAACGAACAGGTCTTGTANATTTCGATACGCCCCACTTCGGCCTNCTTGCCTACACAATCGCTGATAATTCCCAGCATGTTCTGCGGCTTGAGACCGTCCATGTGGCCAAGGTTCACAAAAATACGCGACAGCCCCGACTTCACCCCTTTCTGACCGCGCTTCACATCGCCCCGCTTGGGCCGTTCCACACTCAAATCCTCCACCACGGGCGCGTTGGCGTAGTATTCCGAAAAACGGTTGAATTCCCGCCACACAAAACGCTTCACGATTTCTTCCTTCGAAAGCCCTTCCAACTTCTCGTAAATGCCCGGCAGATAGCGGTCTATGGCACTGTCTCCCTCGCCCATCTCCAACTGCATCATCCGGTTTATCTGATAGAGAAGCTGCCGCTCGCAAATCTCCGTGTCNTGCGGAACGTGCTGCAATTCAAAATCCTTTTTGAGCACCTTTTCGATAGCCTTGAGACGGGTTTTCTCGCGCGGCGTGACAATGGCAATCGAAACCCCTTTCGACGTGGCCCGCCCCGTGCGCCCGCTGCGGTGCACGTATTGTTCGATTTCGTCGGGCAGGTTATAGTTGAGCACATGGGTGAGGTTGTTCACGTCCAAGCCGCGGGCGGCCACATCGGTAGCCACCAGAAGTTGCAAGTTTTTGAGACGGAAACGACTCATGGCGTTGTCGCGCTGGGCTTGCGAAAGGTCGCCATGAAGCGCGTCGGCGTTGTAGCCGTCTTTGATAAGTTGTTCGGCCACCTCCTGAGTTTCGCGGCGGGTGCGGCAAAAGATAATCGAATAGATGCCGGGGTGAAAGTCTATGATACGCTTCAGGGCCGCATAGCGGTCGCGCGAACTCACTACATAGTAGTGGTGGGTGACATTGGCCGCGCCCTCGTTCCGTTTGCCGATAACCACTTCCTGCGGATATTTCATGTAGTTGTTGGCGATGGCGCGGATTTCCTGCGGCATGGTGGCNGAAAAAAGCCAAGTGTGCTTGTCGTCGGGCGTATTTTGAAGAATGCCGTCCAACTCGTCGCGGAAGCCCATGTTGAGCATTTCGTCGGCTTCGTCGAAAACCACCGTGTGCAGGTGGCTGAAATCAATCTTTCCACGCGATATTATGTCGAGCATACGCCCCGGGGTGGCTACTACGATTTTCACGCCCCGTGCGATTTCGGAGAGCTGTCTTTCGATACTCGCACCCCCGTAGACCGCACAGATGCGCATGTTCTTGATATNCTTGGAAAAATTCTTGAGATCCTTGGCAATCTGCACGCACAGTTCGCGGGTGGGGCTCAGGATAAGCGCCTCCACACCCTGGGCATCGGGGTCGCATCGTTGCAGAAGCGGAAGCCCGAAAGCCGCCGTCTTTCCCGTGCCCGTCTGCGCCAAGGCCACCATATCGGTGTCGCTGTTCAACAATATAGGCAATACTTTGGCTTGCACCGGCATCGGCTCCACAAACCCCAATTCCTCTACAGCCTGCAAAATCTCCGGCCGCAAATCAAACTCCTTAAAACCACTCATTCTCCTCTTTTTGATAAGGTAATCACGTAAAATCGCGAAGTTACGAAATCAAGAGAATTAGACAAAACGGCAACTGTTCGGAAAAGACAAACATCATAAGAATGCGATTATTTTTGTGATTTACAAAAATTTTTGTAGATTTAGGCTTTTAATTGCAGATACTATGCGTAGGCTTGGGAGGTTTTCTGTTTTTATCCGTTTCGTTCTCTGGGTGGGGATTGTCTTTTTGGGGAGTATTGCATACGCGCAGGAGAAAAATATAGATATTCTTCATGGTTTCACCCCCCAAGCAGATACGGTGAGGTTGAGGTTTGATGATGTTTTGCGGCTATCGGTTTTATATGACAGCGCTGACAAGGACGATTGGCATTATATCTATCGCTGGAATACAGGAAAAAGGACGGATGCCGTACAGGTGAAATTCGAAGGGAAGCGCAAGGTTCTATATATAGGACAGAGACTTTCGGCTATACACTGGCCGGAAGAGTACGACACTTTCTTTGCCGCGAAAAAAAATATATGGTATGTGACGGAACCGGGGGAAGACACCTGTATCGTGTGTGCTCCGACCATAGATGCCGGCACATACGTGTGGCATGAACATAAATGGTATGGTGGAAAGCTTGAAGTGTTAGGGAAGAAACAATGTATATATGCATATCCGGCATTGTCCTACGTGAAGAACCGTCCCACAGTGTACGCCCTTTATTGTTCGCCGAACGCTATGCTCCCAATGGAGACCCTCCAAGACGATCCTAGAGTTTTTCTATACTTTGATATGATAAGAGGTAAAAAAAAGATGCAGGGGACGGCGCAACGGCATGATTTGAATATATGGGATATGCCGCGAGGGACGCAGATATATGCGCGTCTCCGCGACACCCTGCATTTTTTTTTCGAATCAAATCCCGCCCTTTACCCCGAACAAGAGGGTCATGAAATCTTGGAATCTTCTTGGGTTCTATATCCAGGTCCCTATAAACGTGTACAGGATTCAAGTATAGACATCTATTTTAAAGACAGTATATTTTTAAGAAAAGTAGAGAGCTATGTAAGCCACATTGGGGCGAGCTCGATAGACACTTATCATTATCTTTACTTCGGCATCAAGCCGAACGCGCAGATAGAAACCGACAGCGTGTGGGTGTTCTTCCCGCAGTACCCCTACTCGAACTTGGGCGGTGTGGTGGACATCTGTTGGCCGCCCGACGCGCCCCTGCCGTCTGCGGACGATACCGTG
>JAAVBQ010000031.1 GCA_014803485.1 bacterium
ATCGAGTAGGAGCAC
This sequence comes from bacterium, assembly GCA_014803485.1. Taxonomy (GTDB): domain Bacteria; phylum Bacteroidota; class Bacteroidia; order Bacteroidales; family P3; genus Pullibacteroides. Next base: position 16 of record JAAVBQ010000031.1, read on the forward strand.
GTTGTACGTGCCCTCTTCTTTTATCACCTTGAAGGGTGGAGTGAATTCTATGGAATCCTGTTCTTCCTCAAAATCATCTTCGGGGTCGGGCATCGGTCCGTTCTGCCAGCTGTAAAGCGTGGAGGGGAAGGGAACGCGCACGTCCAAGGTGATGCTCAAATCCTTGCAGAAGGCGGTGTCGGAGGGCAGGAAGATGTCGGTCCTGGCGGGGTCCACCCATACCACGCGCACGGTGTCGGTGGCTGTGTCGTAGCCGCAGAAGGCGAAATCCTTGTTCACGAAGAACCTCAAAATATAGGTTCCCGAATCGGTGAAAGTGTAGGCGGAGCCTTTCTTGCCGTCGTTCCACTCGAAGCCGTAGAACGGGCGGTATATAAAGGGATTGAGGCTGTCGAGTTCCACGGGCTCGTTGCGGCAGATAAGCGTGTCGTGGCAAGGCAGCGTAAAGGTGGGCTTCACCTGGTCGTAGACCAACAGCGTATCGAAGAAGGACACGCCGCAGAGTTTGTGGTCGAGGCGCAGTTGGAAAAAGCGCGGTTCGCGGGTGTCGGTGCCCGCGCCGAAGCCGTCCAACCCCCGCATACCTTCCACGGTATAGCGTGCGGTGTCGTGGCCGTAGGGTAACTCTATGCTGTCTTTATCAAGCCAATAGCAGCGGTAGGCATCGGCGGCAGGAGGCAACCGCAAATCCAAATCAAGATGCGCGCAAAGTACGCTATCACGGGGAAGAAGTACATTCTCCTGCAAGGAGGGCAACCGATGCAGATAAATCCGCACAGTGTCGTAACTATGACAGGCATCATCTGTGCACTTCACAAAACACCCGCAGCTGTCCTGCCACAAGGAATCGGCGGCCACACGCGTGACGAGTGTTCCCGCGTATAATTCGGGGCTTACGCTATCTATTTTCCCGAAGGTGTAGGCGAAAACCGAGTCCGTGCCCACCACGGAGTCCGCACCCGAGGCGGTCTTGGTGCCGTCGTACCAAGCATATTCCACATACTCCAGTTCTCGGTTCCACGGCCCGAGGTTAAACGTATACACGGTATCGGAAGCAGACGGCAGCGGCGCATCGGGTGGCAGGCAGATGTCCACTCTCCCGCCAAGATTCGAACAAGGATACTGTGGGAAGAACACCCAAACGCTGTCTGATTCTATCTGTGCGTCCTGTGCGTCGGGGTCAATATCCCAGTAGACATATATGTCACTCGATACCCCCCAACCGTTGGAACCATGATGCCCTTCTAACCAAAAATAAACTCTTTCTCTATATCGAGACCCGTCAAAAGAAATAAGTAAAGAAGGTGTGTCATAGTATTCATCACGGTAGTGCCACAAAACAGACACTTGATAAGAAGTGTCTTCCATTTCCACCACCTTACCATCAAGATAGAGGGTGTCGTCTTCGTGTGCGTAAATGCGGCCCAAAGGCCAGGAATTAATCATATCAATAGAGTATGTGCTTCCTCCTGTGCTGTCGGTAAGGCGTATTGACGGACGAAGGTCACTCTCAAATAAGATCGTTCCAACAGGCGAACGTTTCTCTTCTGTGTTCGTCCGAACGGTACACGTTATATCAACATAGCAATCATTATACAGATGTGATTGATTGCGTGGAGATGAGACCTTTATTTTTGGTCCGAATAGGGTATCACGCCTAGCCCCAAATCCTCTCTCGCTCTTTACAATCCAAATCCACTTGGCTGTGCTGTCGGATTCATATTCGGAAAAAGCCTTCAGATAAACGGTATCCATATAATCACAACTCAGATAGTCGGTGTGTTTGAAATATTCCATATCTATAGCCTCCCCTGGCCATGAAAGGGCGGAGAACAACCGTTGCCCCGTTACCTTTGTTTTGCGTTCTCCCGTAAAGGAATAATTCAAAACGCTTTCCTCTCCAACCTTTTTCCCATTGGAGAACCAACGATAGAGGTAGTGAAAAGTTGTGTCTTTTGTAGCCGAAAGTGGCAGAACCTCATCAAACCCCAATCTTATTGTATCCGCATGGGCGTTGAAAAGATGTAAGGTATCTAACGGCTTCTTTTGGGCCTGGAGGCGACACTCCACGCCCGTCAGCAGGCAAGCCAATAAACCGATGAAAGCAATTTTCTTCATTATAGCCGAAATAGAAAAACAGCACAAGATAGCAAAAATAACGATACAAAAATTATATCTTTGTGTCGGCTGCAAGTGCCCAAAGAAATTAGGATAAAAATTGAATAGATATGAAAAAAGTAGTTTTGATTAGACACGGTGAAAGTGTTTGGAATATGGAAAACCGCTTTACCGGCTGGACGGATGTGGACTTGAGCGCCAAGGGTGTGCAGGAAGCCCACGAAGCGGGTAAGTTGCTCAAGGAAAAAGGCTTTCAATTCGATATGGCCTATACTTCCTATCTCAAACGCGCCATCAAGACCCTGAACGTGGTGTTGGAAGAAATGGATCAGCTTTGGATTCCCGTGGAGAAATCGTGGCGCCTCAACGAAAAGCATTACGGCAATCTGCAAGGCCTCAACAAAGCCGAGACCGCCGAAAAATACGGCGATGCGCAGGTGAAGGTTTGGAGAAGAAGTTATGATGTGGCGCCCAATCCGTTGGATGCCAGCGACAGCCGCGACCCGCAGCAGGAAGCCAAATATGCGGGTGTGGACAAGAAACTTCTTCCGCACACCGAAGCGCTCAAAGACACTGTGGCCCGTATCGTTCCCTATTGGACGGAAACCATCGTGCCCGCCCTCAAGCATCAGAACGAAATCCTGATTGCCGCTCACGGCAACTCCCTGCGGGGCATTATCAAACATATCAAAGGCATTTCGGACGAAGATATCGTGAGCCTGAACTTGCCTACGGCTGTTCCTTACCTCTTTGAATTTGANGATGATATGAATCTTCTGAAAGANGAATTNCTCGGCGANCCCGAAAAAATCAAGGCGTTGATGGAAGCGGTGGCCAATCAGGGCAAGGCTAAAAAATAAGACCATGTACAGGACAAACAACAATGGAGAACTGCGGCTTGCCGATGTGGGCAAGCAAGTGACGCTTTGCGGTTGGGTGCAGCGTTCGCGCGACTTGGGCGGTATGACCTTTGTGGATTTGCGCGACCGTTACGGCATCACGCAGATTGTGTTCAATATGGAAACCGATGCGGCGCTTTGCCAAAAAGCGCGTGAATTGGGCCGTGAGTATGTGGTGCAGATAAAGGGAGCGGTGGCCGAGCGGAGCAACAAGAANGCCAAGATTCCCACNGGCGANATNGAGATTNTGGCNACGGAAATCACGGTGCTCAATCCTTCCAAGATTCCCCCTTTCACNATCGAGAACCATAGCGACGGCGGCGACGAGCTGCGCATGAAATACCGCTATCTGGATTTGCGTCGCGATTGCGTGCGGCAGAACTTGGTGTTGCGNCACAGNCTCAGCATCGAAATCCGCAAGTATATGGACGAGCAGGGTTTCATGGAAATCGAAACCCCGTTTATGGTGAAATCGACGCCCGAGGGTGCCCGCGACTTTGTGGTGCCTTCGCGTATGAATCCCGGTGANTTNTANGCCCTTCCGCAGTCGCCCCAACAATACAAACAGCTTTTGATGGTGGCGGGAATGGACCGCTATTTTCAGATTGTGCGCTGTTTCCGCGATGAGGATTTGCGNGCCGACCGTCAGCCCGAATTCACGCAGTTGGACTGCGAGATGAGTTTTGTGGAACAGGAAGACGTGTTGCAGATGTTCGAGGGTTTGATGCGGCATCTGTTCAAGGTGGAGAAGAACATAGACCTTCCGCCCCTGCAACGTATGACTTGGCGNACNGCNATGGACAAATACGGTTCCGACAAACCCGACTTGCGTTTCGGTATGGAATTTCACGCNCTCAAGGAAGTTTTTCCGCAAGGCAAGTTCAGTCTTTTCGACCAAAGCGAGTGGGTGGGCGGCATCTGTGTGGAAGGTGCGGCGGAATACACCCGCAAGCAGTTGGACGANCTCACCGATTTTGTGAAACGTCCGCAAGTGGGTGCCGGCGGCCTCATCTATATCAAGTGCAATGCCGACGGAACCTATAAATCTTCGGTGGATAAGTTTTTCGATGCCGACGATTTGAAGCGTGTGGCCGAGGCCTGCGAAGCCAAAGCGGGCGACCTTATCCTGATTCTGGCNGGCAAGGCCNCCAAGACCAAAGTGTCGNTGGGGCAGNTGCGTCTGGAAATGGGCAACCGGCTCAATCTTCGCGATCCCTTCAACTACAAAGTGTTGTGGATTGTAGACTTCCCGCTTTTGGAGTGGGATGAAGAAGCGGGACGATTCTTCGCCATGCATCATCCTTTCACCGCTCCCAAACCCGAGGACGAGGCTATGCTTGAAACCGAACCGGGCAAGGTGCGNGCNAATGCCTACGATATGGTAATCAATGGCGTAGAAGTGGGCGGAGGTTCCATTCGTATCCANAGCCGCGACTTGCAGAAGCGGATGTTCCGTGCCCTCGGATTCAGTGACGAGGAAGCGCAGAAGCAGTTCGGATTCCTGATGAACGCCTTTGAATATGGGGCGCCTCCCCACGGCGGTCTGGCTTTCGGTTTCGACCGGCTTTGCGCCCTGTTCGGCGGCGAGGACTCCATCCGCGACTATATCGCTTTCCCCAANAACAACGCCGGNCGCGACACGATGAGCGAATCGCCTTCGTCCATCAGTCAGGCGCAGCTGGACGAGTTGTTTTTGAAAAGCACGGCCGAGAAGAGGGATTAACGCGAAATTTGGTTATTAGAAAAAAAAGTAAGACCTTTGCGACCCGTTTTGAGGAAAACGTCTCTTGAAAAAGGGATGCAGGACGGAAGGTAAAAACCAATAAAAGTTTAACAGTCATGTCNAAAGTTTGTGAGATAACCGGAAAGAAAGTGATGACGGGCAACCACGTCTCCCACTCTAATATCAAGACGCGTCGCAGATTCTACCCCAATCTGCAGACCAAGAAGTTCTATGTACCCGAAGAAGANGCTTGGATTACCTTGCGTGTTTCGGCCAAGGGTATCAAGAANATCAGCAAGAAAGGCATCATGGCCTGTTTGCTGGATGCAGAAGCGAACGGCTTGATTCGTTTGTAGAGGTTGATCATCCGCTATGGCGTATGTTCAGTTTTCATAGTTTTAAGGAGGAGTGCCGGGTGTATGCCCGGCATTCTTTTTTTGTATAGGTATAAACTTTTCCCCNTATGAAAGTCATTACGAATATCAAAGGTTTGGTGCAGANTTCCGAACGCCCTNTGCGCAAGGTCTGCGGCAAAGACATGCAGAAACTATCGGTTATCGAAAACGCCTTTCTGCTCTTCGACGAGCAAACGGGAAAAATCGTGGATTTCGGCAGCATGGAACAATGGAAGAACCTCTCGCANCAATACGCGCGTATTGAGGAAACCGATGCTTCGGGCCGGTTTGTGTTCCCCGCTTTCTGCGATTCACACACCCATATCGTATATGCCGGAAGCCGAGAAATCGAGTATAACGACAAGATTCGCGGGTTGAGTTATGAAGAAATNGCCAAGAGGGGAGGAGGTATCCTCAATTCGGTGGACAGGCTCCGCGCGGCGAGCGAAGACGAACTTTTCGATGCGGCTTGGGAAAGGTTGCAGGAAATGTGTGCCTATGGAACAGGGGCCGCCGAAATCAAGAGCGGCTACGGTTTGGATTTGAAGAGCGAATTGAAGATGCTGCGTGTCATTGCCCGCCTCAAGCAAAAATCACCCATGACCATCCGTGCCAACTTTCTCGGAGCCCATGCCGTGCCCCGCGAGTATATAGGGCGGCAAACGGAATATGTNGATTTGATTGTNAACGAGATGATTCCTGCGGTGGCTGCCGAAAAATTGGCCGACTTTGTGGATGTGTTCTGCGATAAGGGCTTCTTTACGGTGCACGATACCGAAAGGATTTTGGAAGCGGGTGCGAAATACGGNATGAAGCCCAAGATTCACGCCAACGAATTGGCTTTGTCGGGCGGCATCCAAGTGGGTGTNAAATACGGCGCCTTGTCGGTAGANCATTTGGAATATGTGGGGAAAGATGAAATTGCCGCGCTCAAGGATAGCGAAACCATGCCGACGGTGCTGCCCGGAGCGGCTTTCTTCTTGGGTATGCCGTTGAGCCCGGTGCGCGATATGATGGAGGCGGGGCTTCCNGTGGCCTTGGCTTCGGACTATAATCCAGGTTCGTCGCCCTCCGGAAACATGCAGTTTGTGATGTCGTTGGGTTGTGTGCGCTACCGTATGTATCCCGAAGAAGTGGTGCATGCCACCACCATCAATACAGCCTGCGCCCTGGGCGTGAGCGACAGTTTGGGAAGCATCGAGCGCGGCAAGACGGCCAATTTCTATATCACGAAGAAGATTCCCACCTACGAATATATGCCCTATTCGTTCGGCAACAACAAGGTGGAGNCCGTATATCTGAATGGAAAGAGGATTTAAGAGNCTTGGGGAGATACACAGACTATGCAAGGCATACTGAATTTTCTTAAGAATTGGGTGTTGATTATCGCCCTTTTGGTGGGATGTCTGGCGCATAACTTCTTGATAGAATATGCCGATAAGACTATGTATNTGATTTTCGGCATGTTGTTTTTCACCTTCTGCCGTATCAATCCCTCGCAACTCAAACTGCATAGGGTGCACTGGATTTTTCTTACCGTGCAGATTCTCGGTGCGGGCATCTCTTATTATATATTGAAATTCTGCGGCGCGGAAACGGTGGCCGAGAGTGTGATGATGTGTATTCTGACGCCTACCGCCGCCGCGTCGGTGGTGGTGACCATGAAATTAGGTGGCGATTCGGCCTCGAACGCCACNTATGTATTGCTTTCGAGCATAGCTGTATCGTTNGTGGTGCCGCTGTGGTTNCCGCTCATCAATCCGGCCATGTCGGAAATTTCTTTTTGGACGGCTTGTTGGAGCATTCTTAAAAGAGTGATGCCCCTCTTGTTGGGGCCTTTTGTATTGGCGATGGCCTTGAAACGGCTTTTGCCGAAGGTGCACGACAAAGCGGCCGAGTGGCACGAAGTGTCGTTTTATCTGTGGGCGTTGTGCCTGGTGTTTTCGGCGGCGCAAATGGTGGATGCCATTCAGGGGAGTGATGCAGGTTGGGAAGTGTCGGCCTTGTTGGCTCTTTGTGCGGTGGCTTTATGTTTGGCGCAGTTTGCGTTGGGGCATCGTTGGGGNGGACNCTACGGCGACAGTGTGGGCGGCGGGCAGAGTTTGGGNCAGAAAAATATTGTGTTGGCCATTTGGATTTCGTATATGTTTTTGTCGAGGACGGCGGGCGAGACCCCGATGGCGGTGGTGGCGTTGGGTGCATATATCATCACGCAGAATATGGTCAATTCGTGGCAGCTCTATCGTGCGGGTAAGAACCGAGGCGCATGAAGCCACGGAAAGGGNGCNGTGAGAGCGAAAAAAAATAAATTTTTAACAGAAATTTGTTGATTACAAAAAAAGGTGTACCTTTGCGGTCCCTTTGGGGAACAGCCGCCTCCGAGGAAACGGAGAGGCGGTGGCGGAAACGCCGGCCGGGGTTGAGAAATCCCGTGGCGAGCGGAACGGAAAGTTCAATAGATACTGTAGACGAAGCAATAGCGAGGAGCTATATTTGCACAAGGTAAGGCG
>JAAVBQ010000032.1:0-53824 GCA_014803485.1 bacterium
AAAACCGAAACGCGGCCGTAAGAAGAAAGAGGAAGTTGTTGAGGAGGTGGAGGAAAAACCGAAACGCGGCCGTAAGAAGAAAGAGGAAGTTGTTGAGGAGGTGGAGGAAAAACCGAAGCGCGGACGTAAGAAGAAAGAGGAAGTTGTTGAGGAGGTGGAAGAAAAGCCGAAGCGCGGACGCAAGAAGAAAGAGGAAGTTGTTGAGGAGGTAGAGGAAAAACCGAAACGCGGACGTAAGAAGAAGGAAGAAGCCGTTGTAGAGGAAAAACCCAAGCGCGGACGTAAGAAAAATGCCTAAGCGACAAGACGAAATATCTATCACGGAATCGGTTTTCGGCAAACCGAACGTTTTGATTCAGCCAAACGAGCAGAGCCGAGCTTGCTCGAGCTATGCCGTGGCGCAAAAACGTGCCTTGAAAAGGAAGAAAAAGAGAAGCCGTCTGCGGAAAATTCTGCGGACGGTCTTTCTCGTGATAGGAATCGTCGGCATCTTCTTCACGCTGGCTATCTCGTCCATTGCCGTTTATGTAAAGACCCACAAGGACGAAATCACCCAGATTCTCTTTCGTGAAATCAACAAAAGCCTGCAGGCTCCCATCAGCGTGCAGAATATCACGGTAAGTTTCCTTCGCGATTTCCCGATGGTGTCGGTAACTTTCGACGGGGTGCAGGGTACGCCTTTCGATGAAACCGGACAGGACAAGGAAGATCTTTTTTATGTGGAGAGTCTGCGGCTCACCATCAACCTTCACGATATCATTCATGGAAGATATATTGTGCGTGAATTGCTGGTACGGGGCGGTGACTTCAATCTCAAGCACTATGGCAAGGGGCGTTTCAACTACGAAATCTGGAAAAAGAACGAAAACGCCGGCGCACTCGACTTTCATCTCAACCGCGTGTTGCTTCACAACTCCTTGATTCGCTATCGCGACATCGTAGGGCATCACGACTATCAAGTGTTGGCGCGCAAGGCCGTGGCGCGGGGCGACCTGTATGAAAACGGACAGGATTTCGCCGTGAGCGGGGATATACGGATTCACTCGCTCAAGGCCTCGGATTTTGTGTTTATGACCGATCATAAGGCTATGATAGACTTGGAATTCGGCAACAACACAACGGGGCGGAATTTCGAGGTGCGCAAGGGTAAGGTTTCTATCGAGAATATGACCTTCGGCATGGAGGGTTACGTGCATTACATCAAGAGCGATGCTTTCCTGGATTTTCTTTTTGACGGAAAGAATCTGAAAATAGAGCAGTTGACGGCCCTGTTGCCCGAAGAGGTGCAAAGCCGTTTCGAGGAATATACCTTTCGGGGCAACACGGCTTTCAAAATGGAAATCAAAGGAGATTACACCACGAGTTCATTGGGGCTTTATACTCGTTTCTCCTTTTCGAACGGTACGGTCTCGCATAAAAAATCGGGCATTACGGCCAAGCATGTGGAGGTGAATGGCGATTTATCGAACGGGCTGGCCCATAAGGCGCACAGTGCTCGGCTGCATTTGGACCGTATCTATCTTGAGTTGGCAGGCGGCGCCATCGACGGGGCATTCTCGCTCAACAACTTCAAGACGCCCGAGATTTCGTTCAAGGGAAATCTGGCCGCCGATATGGCCGAGTTGCAGAAGTTTTTCGGCTTCTCCCCGGATTTCCGTTACGAGGGGATGGCCCGTGCCGAGGTGGATTTCTACAACCGTTTTCCCTCTCTTTCGCCCGACCGATGGAAAGCCTTGGATTTCGGTTCGGCCAAGCTCAAAGGTTTCCTGCAGGTAGACAAGGCGGCCGTGGCGCTCACCAACCGCAACTGGGACCGGGTGGAAATCGACAGTATCCGCATCGCGTTCACGCCCGAAGTATTCCGTATTCCGCCTTTCACCATGCGCTACGGAAAAGATGAAATCCGTTTGAAAGTCTTTATAGAGAACGCGCTTCCGTATTGTCTGCTGCCCATGCAGAAACTTTATGTGAATGCCTCTCTGTCTTCTTCGCGCATTGATATGAATCTGTGGCAGACACTGTTGCAGTGGGGCAATCCCGACAGTGTGCGGGCCTTGCGGCCGGCTTCGGCAGGCGGCGACGCAAAGCGGCGCCCCGCCAAGAAGAAGTCCTCCAAAAACCTCTTCACCGATCTTTATGCCGACTTTGATGTGGACGTAAACAGGGTGATATGGAAGAATTTGGATGTGAGTCCGTTGAAAGGGTTGTTGCGCTATACGCCCGAGGACATCGCCTTGGAGAATCTTTCGGTGGGTGCGTTTCAGGGTGTTTTCGACGGTGAGGTGCTGTTCGATGGGCACAGCGGGGAGAAGAGTGAATTGCGCGTAGCGGGCAAATTAGACGATATGGACGTGGGGGCCTGTCTCAAGGCGTTCGACAATTTCGGTCAGACGCAGATTACCTACAAGAATCTGGGCGGTACGCTTTCGGCCGATTTGCGGCTGCGGATAAACCGTGAGGGTCGGAACGGGCAGTGGAAAAAGGAAGACATGGTGTTTTGGTCGGAACTTGTGCTGCGCAACGGCATCTTGCAGAATGTGGAGACATTGAAGAAGATAGCACGCTTTACGGGCGAAAACGATTTGCAGAACATTCACTTCGCCGACCTTCGTACCACGCTCGAAATTCAGAACGCCTGCATCAAGATTCATCATATGGATGTGGTGAGCGATGCGGCCAATCTCACGTTCTCGGGCACGCATACCTTTGATAACGAGGTGAATTATCTGCTCAATATAGATTTATCGGATTTCCTGAGCCGCCGCAGGGCGCAGCGGGTGAAGGAGGAGAGTGAGTTCGGCGTGGTGGTGACCGAAAAGTCGCGGGTGCGTCTGCCTCTTTCCATAAAGGGGAAATTGCCCGATGTGGAGGTGAAGTATGCGATGAGCGAGGCGAAAAAGGGGGCCAAGGAGCGGTTGAAGGAAAACCGCCGGGATTTCAAGGTGGCTCTCGACGAGGAATTTTCCGCCAACCGTCAGAAACGCACCGACCGCAAGGTGGAGCAGGAGAAGACGAAACGGAGGGAGAACGGTGAGTTCATTCTCGACCTCGATGAAACGGAGATTCTGAAGAAAGATAATACGTCGGGAGAGCGTGTGGACACTGTGGGGGCGGCGGAAACCAAGTCCAAAAAGCCGGCCAAGCAACCGGCCAAGAAATACGATACGCGCGAGGATTTCCGCATCCAGTTCGAGGATGAGTAGGAGATGGGCATTTGTATTTAAGATGGATTTGTATTAAAATAATGAAGATATGTTGAAATCGATGACCGGCTACGGGAAGAGCGTAGGGGAGGTGGCGGGCAAAGCCTTTCAGATTGAAGTGCGGAGCATCAATTCCAAGACATTGGATCTGACGTGCAGGCTCTCGCATGAGTTCCGCGAGCTGGAACCGGCGTTTAGGACACGTATCGGAGCGGTACTGTCGCGGGGAAAGGTGGAGTGTTGCTTGAATCTGTTGCGCGAGGAGGCCGCTTCGGACAGCGTTAATTGGCACGTAAACAGCTTGCAAGCGGCCTCTTACCTGAAGGAGCTGCGTGAACTGGAGCCGCTTTGGCGCGAGGCGGGACGGGGCGATGTGGACGAACTCTGCGCACCGAAGGTGGTGTTGATGTTGCCGGGCGTGGTGACCGACAGTCGGGTGACGCGCTTGAGCGAGGAGGNTATGGCCACGGTGATGCGGGTGCTGGACGAAGCCTTGCAGGCGGCCGATGCAAGCCGCAGTCAGGAAGGGGCGGTGCTGGAAAAGGATTTGTGTGCGNGNGCCGGGCTTATCGACCAATTGGGNTATGAAGTGGAGCCGTTTGAGGCGGGGCGGGTGCCGGCCATCCGTCAGAAGCTCGAAAAGCAGCTGGCCGATTGGGAGACGGCGCAGAAGAGCGTCGACCGGAACCGTTTGGAGCAGGAGATGATCTACTATCTCGAAAAACTCGACATCACGGAAGAAAAAGTGCGCCTGCACAAGCATTGCGCGTATTTCATCGAGACGATGAAAGAGGAGATGCCGGGGCGCAAGCTCGCCTTTATCGCGCAGGAAATGGGACGTGAAATCAATACCATGGGCTCGAAAGCCAATGAAGTGGACATTCAGAAGCTTGTGGTGCGCATGAAAGACGAATTGGAAAAGATTAAGGAACAACTCTTTAATATATTGTAAGATGAATTTCGGCTTGACGAAGGATGCAGTGGATTTTATCGACGATGCCCGTATTTTCGGGCTTCTGTCGCAGAAAGAAGACGCGGGCAAGGTTCGCGCCGTATTAGCCAAGAGTTTGGAAAAGAAAGCCTTGGNTTTGGACGAGACCGCCGCGCTTTTGGTGGTGCAAAGCCCCGGACTCAAGGAAGAAATCTACGAGGCCGCGCGCAAACTCAAACGCGAGATCTACGGCAACCGCATCGTGCTCTTCGCNCCGCTCTATATCGGCAATCACTGCATGAACGACTGCACCTACTGCGGGTTCCGCCGCAGNCTCTCCACCACGGTGCGCCGTACCCTTTCGGACGAAGAACTTGTGGAGGAGGTGAAGCAGTTGGAGCGCGAGGGGCACAAGCGTCTTATNNTGGTATATGGCGAAACGCCGCAGTATTCTCCCGAATTCATCGCCCATACCGTGCAGNTGGTCTACAACACCAAGGAGGCNCANGGCGAAATCCGNCGCGTCAACATCAACGCCGCTCCCTTGGACATAGAGGGNTTCCGCACCGTGAAGCAGGCCGGCATAGGCACCTATCAGATCTTTCAGGAAACCTACNACAAGGAGGCCTACGCGCTCTATCACCCCGCCGGCACNCGCAAGGCCGACTATATGTGGCGGCTCAACGCCATGGACCGNGCTTTNGAGGCNGGTTGCGACGATATGGGCATAGGNGCGCTTTTCGGTCTGTATGACTGGAAGTTCGAGGTGATGGGCNTGGTGTCGCANGCGCTTCACCTGCAACAATACTACCATGTGGGGCCNCACACCATCAGNTTNCCCCGCATNCANCCCTCCAACGGCTTGGATNTCAANCTNCCCTATCANACCACCGACGAGCAGTTCAAGCATCTTGTGGCGGTGTTGCGTTTGGCGGTGCCGTATACGGGATTGATTATGACNGCGCGGGAGAGCAAGNAAATCCGCGACGAGGTGATGTTGTTCGGGGTTTCGCAAATNGATGCGGGCACGCGTCTGGAAATTGGCGCCTATCACGAGAAATCTTCTATTGCGGATGCGCANAAGCTTGAGAAAGAGCAGTTTCAGATTGCCGACAACCGCACTTTAGACGAGGTGATACGTTGGCTGATGCAGCAGGATTTCATTCCGTCGTTCTGCACGTCGTGTTACAGGGTGGGGCGCACGGGCGAGCATTTCATGGAATACGCCATTCCGGGNTTCATCGGGGAGTTCTGCACGCCCAATGCCTTGATGACCTTGGCCGAATATCTGAAGGACTACGCTTCGGAGGGTACGCGGAAGGAGGGCGACCGGCTCATCGCCGCCGAAATCGCCAAGATGCCCGAGGGNAAAATCAAGGCTTCGTTGCTGGAGCGTCTGAAAGANCTTGCCGAGAACGACACCCGCGACCGCCTGTTTTAGCCNGNNTTCCTCACCGGGGCAAGCCCTTTAGGATTACCACTCGCGCACAACCGAGGGCAAAACGGCCATTTGTTCCCACCGTTGGGACGTGAGTTGGCTATTTAGTAAATAGTAAACAATAAATAACAAATACAACATGAGAAAATCAATCCTAATTTTCCTCTTCGCGCTGNTNGGNNTNTTCAGCGCGCANGCCTACGATTTTGAAGTCGGTGGTATTTATTACAACATTACCAATAGTAGTGCCAAAGAAGTGGAGGTGACGGCAAAAAGTAGTCACTACGATGACCGATATTCCGGCTCNGTGGTTATTCCCGCCACGGTAACATATAATAAGACAACCTATAAGGTTACCTCTATCGGGGAGAAGGCTTTTAATTGGTGTATCGATTTGACATCGGTGACGATACCTGAGAGTGTAGCCTCTATCGGAGAGAATGCTTTTTCGATGAGTGGTTTGACAACGGTAACGATCCCGAAGAGTGTGACCTCTATCGGAGCATCTGCTTTTTCGGGTTGTAGCGGTTTGACATTGGTAACTCTCTCGGAGGGGGTGACCTCTATCGGGGAGGGTGCTTTTATGTTGTGTGAAGGTTTGATATCGGTGACGATACCGGCGAGCGTGACCTCTATCGGAGAATCTGCTTTTTCGCTTTGTAGCGGTTTGACGTCGGTGAAATCGTTGGCCAAGACGCCGCCTTCTTGTGGAGAATTTACTTTTGGTTTAGACAGCTATTACACCATACCGCTTTACGTGCCCGCAGGAAGTAAGTTATTGTATGTAGGGGCTAAAGGATGGCAAAAATTTGTTCAGATGAAGGAATTGGCGGCCACGACCTATACGGTAACGGTAAAGGTCAACGATGCGTCTATGGGCTCTGTTACCGGAGGCGGTGTGTATCAGCAGAACGTGCCGGTTACGCTGGTGGCTGAAGCCAAGCAGGGCTATAAATTTGTACGTTGGGATGATGGCATAACCAATCCTGTCCGTTCTTTTATGGTTACCCAAGACATCACGCTCACGGCCATCTTCGCCAAGAATAACAATGTGGCCAACGAGAACGCCGAGGCGGACAACTTCCGTGTGTATGTACAGGAGCGCACAATTTACTTGTCGGAAGACAGGGGTATGGTGCAGGTGTATAACATGGCGGGGCAGTGTGTCTATAACGGCCGTGCCACGGCTATCCCTGTGAAACAGGGCGGTGTGTATGTCCTCGTGGCCAACGACAAACGCATCAAGGTGGCGGTGAAGTAGGGGTAGGGTATTTTAATAGAAGCGAACAGGGCGGCTCGTTGAGCCGCCCTGTTCGCGTTTTAGGCGGGAAAATTTTTTCTTCTATAAAAGAAATTTTCGGAGTGGGGTGTTAGAACTTGAGGTTGTCGAGGGCTTCGAGGGCTTTATTGAGATAGTATTGGGAGGGGGCGTAGAGAACGAATATATATTTGTCGACGTGGGCGATTTGGCCGACAATTTGAATCCATGGCGTTATCGTTTCGCCTTGGGGGCGGTGAAATTTCTTCACGTTTTCTTCTTCCGTATCCTCTATCGCATAGCGCTCGGCGAGAAAGTCGTAGAGTTTTCTTTCGGCAGAGGCGTTGGCCACCATGATGGAGCCAACAAGATTTTGCAATTCAAATAGGTAAGAAGTGGATACCTGCCAACCGTCGCCTTGGTTCTCGTAGGTGAGCACACCGGCCATGTCGTCGACCAAATCGGGCAGGCCGAAGAGCCTGACAAGGCTGTCCTGCGATATATCCCAACCCATAAAGGGTTCTATGTAATAGAAATATCTCGGTTTCACTTCTACAGTAAAGCCGAAATCGGTGGCATGCTTGTTGCGGACGCGGGTTTCTCCTACGTGAAGCCCGATAAATTCATCATCATCCTCGCCCTGCTTCACCACAAATTCATTGAATATATCCCATGAAACGGAAATGCAATGGCCTTTTAAGCGGAAGGTCTCGCCTGCATATACTTCGTAGTGGGTTTGGTCGAGGTAGTTGTCCGGACTACCGCAGGCGTTCGGCAAAAGCATTCCCGCCAGGGTGAGGGGGATGAGCCAGCGTGCTTTCATTCTATTTGTTTTGATATTCAAGAACTTCGTTGTGGATATAGTCGAGGGAAACCCCGGCTTGGCGGAACATTTCCTCCGATTCGGCGCCGGCGTGATATTTATAGTCGGCCACCACGCGCTTGATGCCGCAGTTGATGATGAGCATGGCGCAGGTGCGGCAGGGGGTCATGGTGCAGTAGAGGGTGCCTCCTTCGAGGCTCACGCCCCGGCGGGCGGCCTGGCAGATGGCGTTCTGTTCGGCATGGACGGTGCGCACGCAGTGGGTGGAAATGGTGCCGTCTTCGTGGAGGGTCTTGCGGAAGAGGTGGCCTACTTCGTCGCAGTGGGGCAGGTGGGAGGGGGAGCCTACATAGCCGCTCACGAGAATCTGACGGTCTTTGACGATGACGCACCCGCTCCGTCCTCGGTTGCAGGTGGCCCGCAGGGCCACGCTGTGGCATAAGTCCATGAAGTATTCGTCCCAAGAGGGGCGGTGGTGCGCGGGTGCGTCATCTTTCAACTCCCCCAAGAAACGGTCTATTTCCGCGTGCAGTTGTTCGAGGCTGCCGTTGTTGAGCAGGGTGATGTCGGCCATGCGCATGCAGGCCTGCAGGTTCTGTTTGTTGGGGTCGGGATTGTCGAATTCTCGTTTTTCGTTGGCTACGAAGGTGTCGTAGTCTATGTGGTCGGTTTCCGAACCGCGCAGTTTGATGCGCTCGTAGCGGGTGCGGGAATCGGCGTCGACGGCCAGCAGCACAAAGGAGCCTTTCTTGCGCAGGGATTCCACTTCTCCGGTGGCGCGTATGCTTTCGATAATGGCGTTGGTGCCGTTTTGGGCGGCGCGTGCGTAGAGTTCGTCCACGATATAGGAGGGGGAGTGATGGGCGCGGAGGTCGTTGGCTACCGTCACGAAGGAGTCGCGGTTGGGTTCCATGCCCCGGCGTTGCACTTCTTCGGTCAGGAATTGGCGGACGGAGTAGTAGGCGAAGGCGCGTTGGGTGCGGAGGTAGTCTACCACGGTGCCTTTTCCGGCACCTAGGGTTCCGGTGATTCCGATAATGAGCATAAATCGTTTATTATTTATTGTTTACTATTTATTGGCCAGCCGCACGCGGCTGTACGGAAGCTCGTTTTTTGCTCATAACTTGTCGCTTCGCGACGTGCGTCAAATCGCAAAAAGCCGACTTCCTATCCGCCGCTTCCCAACCCACAGCCAAACGTGTCGTGCGGAAGTGCCTAAAAGCCTGCCCGCGAAGCACTTTTCAGCACGGAGAACGACACGTTTGGTTTCCGGCACCGTGTGGACTAATCTTTTGCGGGGGTGAGGGTGGCGGCGGGTATGGCGGGTGGGGAGAGCTTGAAGCTGCGGGCGATGCCCTCCATTTGCAGGAGCAAGTCGCGTTTGGGCTTGCGGGGCGAATAGAGATAGGCATCCACCATAATCAGGCGTCCCCGGGCGGTGTCGGCAATCAGGTAATTCACGAAAGGCCCTCCCATGAAATCGCCTTCCAACCTCCACAACCCTCTTGTTTCAACGGCATACAGACCATTCAGGTCCATAACCTTCGAAACAGGATAGAATTCCTCCCAACGGNGTTCGGTGGTCATATACGAACCCTCGGCGGGGCCGGGNACGTTGCGGCACATGGCGTCGCGTTGGNTCAAAATATTTTGTAAATCAAAATCGTGGACGCTTTTGTAGGGCAGCACGCTNAAGATGATGCCTTGTCCGTAGTCCTTGCTCTCCTTACGGATCCAGCCGAAATCCTTCTTGGCATCGGCAAAGGCGAAGCCNTCGGGAAATATCATGCGGAAACCGTACTGATGCCGCAGGCGCTCGGTGATGTCGGTCNGNTCGCTTTCGGNNAATACNTTNTGAATGCGCTGATATTCNTTCATATAAAACAANGCCAACATCTGTTGCTTGCGNGGCGTGTAGAGGGTGTTGAAGGCGGATATGTCGGGCACGGTAAACTTGACCACGATTTGNGGAAAGGCCCACACATCCTGACGTGCCTCGAACTTAGGCTCGGGTGTGGCGGGGTCGATTTCCACAATCAGGATATTGCGGTGGTGTTGGAACATGGAGCTTTCGTTGAACGCCCGTGGGTCTATCTGCACCAGATTGAAGAGGGGTTCGGGTTGGTTGAGGGCGGGTTGAATCTGTTCGAAATAGGCGCGGAGGCTGTCTCCGACACTGCCGTTCCATGTGGTTTTGGGGGTGATGACAATGATTTCGCAGGTCTTTCCTCCGGAGCCGGGCAGGACGGGCGCCTCTTGATGGCAGGCGGTGAGGGTGAGCAGGGCGAGTAGGGTGATTATTGTCGCGGAAAGGTGGTTTTTCATTATTTACTAATATTAAGAGCGTAAAGTTACGGCATTTTCGTTAAATTTGTGCCGAACAAGTTCATGAAGATGATAAATTTCGGCGTTATAGGGTGCGGACACATCGGAAAACGGCATGCGGAGATGATCTCCCGCAACCCTCGCGCGCACCTTGTCGCCCTCTGCGACATCGCCCCTCGNGAAACTCTCGGTATAGAGGCCTATCCTGTTCNTTTTCATCACGATTACAAGCAGATGCTTTCCTCCCATCCCGAAATNGACGTGGTGTGCCTGTGCGTGCCCAATGGCCTGCATGCGCCTCTTGC
The DNA here is from genome assembly GCA_014803485.1 of bacterium. Lineage (GTDB taxonomy): Bacteria > Bacteroidota > Bacteroidia > Bacteroidales > P3 > Pullibacteroides. Next base: position 10,284 of record JAAVBQ010000032.1, read on the forward strand.
CGTGGAGATGATGGAAAAGGGTTTTCATGTGGTGATAGAGAAGCCTATGGCGCTGACGGTGGCCGATGCCCGCGCCGTGGTGGAAACCGAGCGGAAAACGGGAAAGAAGGCCTTTTGCGTGATGCAGAACCGCTATTCNCCGCCCTCGGTATGGATAAAGAACCTTGTGCGGGAAGGGCGGTTGGGCAAGATTGAAATGGTGCAGCTGAACTGCTTCTGGAACCGCGATGCCCGCTACTATACGCCGGGGAACTGGCACGGCACGGCCGACTTGGACGGAGGCACGCTGTTTACGCAATTCAGTCACTTTATAGATATTATGGTGTGGCTTTTCGGTGACATACAGAACGTGAACGGCCGTTTCGACAGCTTCACGCACCGGGGTCTCACCGCTTTCGAAGACTCCGGATTNGTGTCTTTCGACTTTGTGCAGGGGGGAATGGGGAGTCTGAATTATTCCACGGCGGCCTACGATGCCAATGTGGAGAGTTCGTTATTGGTGTTGGGAAGTGCGGGAAGCGTGAAGATAGGGGGGCAGTATATGGATAAGGTGGAATTCTGTCATATAAAGGATTACGTGATGCCCGACTTGCCGCCCACCAATCCCGGCAACGACTACGGAGCCTATAAGGGCTCGGCGCAGAATCATCACTATGTAATAGACAATGTGGTGAATGTGCTGACGGAGGGGGCCGAAATCGATTGCAAGGCCACCGAAGGTCTCGCTGTGGTGGACGTTATCGAAAAAATCTACGCGGCCCGTGGCGCGTGGAAATAATCACACGCCGCTGCTCTTCCAGAAGGCGCGGGTAAAGATGACATAGACGCTGAGCAGTTCCAGACGGCCGATGAACATAAGCAGGGAGGCCACCCATTTGGCGCCGAGCCCCAGGCCGTTCCACGAATAGACGGGGCCCATCGAACCCAGCCCCGGCCCCATATTGCTCAGGCAGGAGATACTGCCCACGGCGGCTTCTTCAAAAGGTACCCCGCAGAACATAAAAGCCAGCCAACCTGCAAAAAAAGTAGCGAAATAGAGCGCGGTGAACGCCCCCAGCGTGATTTTGACGGGGGTGGCGATGACGTGTCCGCTGATGCGCAGGGGGAAGACGGCGTTGGGGTGCATGATTTTCTTGATTTCGTTGCGTGCCAGTTTCTGCAACATCACCACCCGGATGGTCTTGAAACCTCCCGCCGACGAACCCGAACAGCCTCCGATGAACATAGCCAGAAACAAGAGAGGCAATAATTTAGGTGCCCACAGCATATAGTCGTTCGAGCAGTAGCCCGTGCTGGTGCTCAGGGAAATCACCTGAAAGGCCGAGGCCCGCACCGATTCCTCGATGCTGAAACCGTTTTCGAAATAGAGCGAAAGGGCGCAAATGAGGCTCACCGTGATGAAGAAGAGGGTGTACCACTTGAATTCGGTGTCTTTGAACAGCATCTTGAATTTTCCGCGCAGACCAAAGAAATAGAGCAGATTGTAGTTTACTCCCGCCAAGAACATGAATATAATGAGGATATATTCGATGGCGGGGGAATGATAGAAGGCGATGCTGTCCTGATGCGTGGAGAAACCTCCGGTGCCTATACAGGTGAAAGCGTGGTTGATGGAGTCGAAGACCGTCATATGTCCCCAAAAGAAGAGGCAGACGGCGCAAGCCACCGTCAGAAACAGATAGACCGTGAAAATCCATTTGGCGGTGCCGGCGATACGGGGCTGCACTTTCATCTGGAGCGGGCCCGTGCATTGGGCGGCGAAAAGGCGGAGATTGCCTCCCATGCTGATGCCCGGAAGCAGGGCCAAGGTGAACAGGATAATTCCCAAACCACCTATCCATTGGGTCAGGCTGCGCCAGAACAGCAGGGCGTGCGGGCAGGATTCGATATTGTCCATCACCGTGCTTCCCGTGGAGGTAACGCCCGACATACTTTCGAAAAAAGCGTTCGTGAATCCCGGTATCTCGCTCGAAAACAAGTAGGGAAGCATTCCCACGAGCGTGGAGACAATCCATGTGAGACACACCACCATATAGCCGTCGCGCCGGCTCATTACCTTGAGGGCGTTGCGACCGGCGAAATTCAGGAGCATGGCTGCGCCCAAGGCCACGAGGGTGGAGAGGATGAAAGGCTCCAAATCGTTTTCCCTATAGAAAAACGCCAGGAGCGTGCATCCGAAGAGCAACCCCATCTCGATATAGACTATGCTGCCTAAAATTTTTGCTATCAATCTGAAGTTTAACATAGGCTAATTAAAGAAACGCTCCAACTTCTTCACATCCATGTCGACACAGAACACCACCACGCTGTCGCCCTCTTCGATACGCGTGGAACCACTGGCCAAAATTCCTTCGCCGTTGCGCACCAAACCGCCGATTGTGGCGCCTTCGGGCAGGTCCAGATCGTTGATTTCCTTGTTGGTGGCACGTGCTTTCGGCCCGGCGATAAATTCCACCACATCGGCCGACGACACGGTGAGCCGCTTGAGGTTGTAGACGTCGGCATCGAGCATCATCTGATAGATATGCCCCGCCGCCACGGTCTTCTTGTTGATGATGGTACCTATATCGAGGCTCTCGGCCATATCCACATAGTCGAAATTCGACACCATCGCCACCGTCTTGCGCACGCCCATGCGTTTGGCCGCCAGACAGGCCAGGATATTGGTTTCGGCATTGCCCGTGAGTGCCACGAACGCCTGTGTCTTCTTGATGTCTTCCTCCACCAGCAGGCTCATGTCGCGTCCGTCGCCGTGAATCACCATGATACGGTCGTTGACCAGACCGGTGAGCTGTTTGGCGCGTTCCTCGTCTATTTCTATGATTTTGACGGCCATATGGTCGGGGATAACCTCGGCGGCCTGCACGGCCACTTCACCGCCNCCTATGATGGTGATGTTCTTGATTTCCTCGTAGCCCTCCTTTCCGCAGAGATCGTGAATCTGCATCAGATTTTTCTGCATGGTCATGAAATAGACCAAATCGCCCGCAAGAATCATATCGTTGCCCCGGGGAATGATGGTGCGGCCGCGACGTTTGATGGCCACCACATGAAAGGGNAGGTCGTTGATGCCTAAATCCTTTAATTTTTGATTGAGGATAAGGGCGTTGTGACGGACCTTGACGCCTATNAGTTCGAGCGCGCCATCGTGAAATTCCCACGACTGCCGCACCCAGCTCATTTTCATGGAGTCGGCGATTTCCTGAGCTACAAGGCGTTCGGGATAGATGAGCGAATCGATGCCCATGCCTTTGAAATAACTTTGATAGCGGGAGTTGAGATACTCGGCATTGTCGATGCGCGCCACGGTCTTCTTGGCGCCCAACGTATGCGCCAACATACAGATGGTGAGGTTGCGGCTGGCATCGTTGGTAACGGCAATCACAAGATCCGCCGTACCCGCACCGGCATCCTTCAACGTCTGTATCGAGGTGGCCGAAGCGTTGTAGGTAAGCAGGTCCAGTCGGCTTCCCGGAGCCTCGAGCTTGGATTCATCGGGGTCGATGAGGACGATATCGTGCTTTTCGCGCGAGAGCAGGTTGGCAAGATGGAAGCCCACCCCTCCCGCACCGGCTATGACAATTCTCATATGGTAGCGAGGTTATGCATCTTTTCCGAAGCGGCGGCTTCTGAAAAAAGCCTGCAAAACTATCATTTTTGCCGATATCCGCAATAAGGCGAAGCCCGGAAAAATTCCAAGCCAAAATATTACTTTTGCTTCCTTGTTTTAAATCACACAAGGTGCAGAGAGAAGATTTGCTTTCGATATACGAGGAGGATGCACGTCTCAGACCCGTGCTGGCGCGGATAGACTCCCGCCCTCGGGGAACGGAGGGCGATGTTTTCACACTCAAGGGTCTTGTCGGTTCGGGGCAGGCCGTGGTGGCGCAAGTCATATCGCAACATTTTGAAGAAAATCAGCTTTTTATTCTTTCNGACCGCGAAAAGGCCGCCTATTTCTGCAACGACCTCGAGAAACTCTCGGGCGAGGACCCCGAAGGCGGCACAAAGGCCAAGAGAACCCTCTATTATCCCTCATCCTACAAACACCCCTACGACACCGGGAATGTGGACAACGCCAACGTGCTNACCCGCACCGAAGTGTTGGAGAAACTGCGTTCGGGACAAAAGGGGCTGCGCGTGGTAACCTATCCGGAAGCCTTGAGCGAGAAGGTGATAAACACCGTGCAGCTCACTTCGATGGCTGTGCGTATCCACGTGAACGAGAACCTTTCCCAAGACTTTTTGAGCGAATTTTTCGACCAATATCACTTCCGTCAGGTGGAATTNGTGGCCNCNCCGGGCGAATATGCCTTGCGGGGCGGCATCGTCGACGTGTTCTCTTTTTCCGACGAACTGCCTTTCCGCATCGAGTTNGACGANGATAAAGTGGTGTCTATCCGTAGTTTCGAGGTGGGCACNCAACTTTCGGTGCGCCGCCACGAGAGTGTTTCGGTGGTGCCGGACATCCAGCAGTGCGCCCCTGTGGCGCAGAGGGTGAGTTTCCTTTCGTATTTCGGCGCCGGTTCGCCCGTGTGGGTGGAAGATGCGCAGAGNGCGCACGAGGCTTTGGACGAAGCCCTGCAGAAAGCGCGCCGGGTNTATGAGAAATTAGACAAGACCGTGCCGCGCACGGCTCCCGAGGAACTTTATCTTTCGGCAGGGAAACTCGAAGAAGAATTACAGACACACACGATTTTCGAAACCGGAATGCGCTTCCGCCGCACACCCGGCCTGGAAGTGGACTTTTCCATGCAGCCCCAGCCGGTGTTCAACAAGAAGTTCGACCTTTTGGCCGACTGCATCCGCGACGGGGTGGACCACGGCTACCGGCAGTTCATCCTTTCGGAGAACCCCAAGCAGTTTCAACGCCTCGACCGCGTGTTCTTCGAGCTCTCGCAAGGGGAGGGGGCACGCCCCGTCCGCTATATACCCCTTCCGTTCTCCATTAACGAAGGTTTTGTGGATGCCTCGCTCAAAATCGCCTGCTTCACCGACCATCAGATTTTCGAACGCTATCACCGCTTTGTGGTGCAGCCCCGCCGTCANGACAGCCAGTCGCTNACCTTGAAGGAACTCTACAGCCTCAAGCCCGGCGACTATATCATGCACATCGACCACGGCATAGGGCGTTTCGCGGGNTTGGANAANGTNACGGTGAACGGGCGTGAGCAGGAAGCTATNTGTTTGGTNTATAAAGATAACGATGTGCTCCGCATCAGCATTCACTCGCTCCANAAAATGACCCGCTACACGGGCAAGGAGGGCGTGGCGCCGGTGCTCGACCGCATCGGCAGCAGCGCGTGGACGGTGCAGCGCAACAAGGCCAAACAGAAGGTCAAGGACATTGCCCGGGAGTTGATACAACTCTATGCCAAGCGCAANGCCGCCAAAGGCTATGCGTTTTCGGCCGATTCCTACCTGCAACACGAATTGGAATCGTCTTTCTTCTACGAAGATACCCCCGACCAACTCAAGGCCAGCAACGATGTCAAACGCGATATGGAGAGCCACGAACCGATGGACCGTCTGGTATGCGGGGATGTGGGTTTCGGAAAGACCGAAGTGGCGGTCNGGGCGGCTTTCAAGGCCGTGTGCGACGGCAAACAGGTGGCGGTATTGGTGCCCACCACGGTCTTGGCCTATCAACACTACAAGACATTTTCGGAACGNCTGGCCGATTTTCCCTGCACGGTAGACTATATCAACCGATTCCGTTCTGCCAAGCAACAGAAAGAAACCCTGAAGCGCTTGGNGGAGGGCAAGGTGGACATTCTTATCGGCACGCACAAACTCTTGGGCAAGGATGTAAANTTCAAGGACTTGGGGCTGCTGGTAATCGACGAGGAACAGAAGTTCGGGGTGGCGATGAAAGAGAAACTCAAAACCCTGAAAGTGAGTGTGGATACGCTCACACTCACGGCCACGCCCATTCCGCGCACCTTGCAGTTCTCTTTGATGGGAGCGCGGGACCTGTCGATTATACAGACCCCGCCGCCCAACCGTTATCCGGTGAGCACGGAGGTGAGACCGTTCGGCGAGGAGCTGATACGCGATGCGGTGATGTACGAGCTGGGGCGGCGGGGACAGGTGTATTTTGTGAACGACCGCGTGGAAAATATCATGGAGGTGGCGGGCATGGTGCAACGCCTGGTACCCGACGCGCATATCGCCGTGGCACACGGACAGATGGAGGGCGACCGTCTCGAAGAAATCATGTTGGGTTTCATGGAAGGNGAATACGATGTGCTGGTATGTACCAAAATTGTGGAGAACGGTTTGGACGTGGCCAATGCCAATACCATCCTCATCAACAACGCCCACCGCTACGGCCTGGCCGAACTGCACCANNTGNGGGGCCGGGTAGGGCGGTCTAACAAAAAGGCATTCTGTTATTTNCTGGCACCGCCCGAACATCTGCTCACCCCCGAGGCCAAACGACGGCTGCGGGCGGTGGAGGAATTCTCGGAAATCGGCGGCGGCTTTCAGATTGCCATGCGCGACCTCGATATCCGTGGGGCGGGCAACATCCTGGGCGGCGAGCAGAGCGGCTTCATCAGCGAAATCGGGATAGAAATGTATCAGAAGATTCTGGACGAGGCCATTCAGGAATTGAGGCAGGAAGACTGGGCGAAGGCNCTTCCCGCGCAGAAGCAGGAGGGNTTTGCCGTTTCAGACTGTCAGATAGAAACCGATCTCGAGATGCTGATTCCCGACCGTTATGTGAGCAATATCACCGAAAGGCTGTCTTTATATAAGGAGTTGGACGGTTTGGAAACCGATGATCAACTGAAAGCGTTCTACGATGCCTTGCAGGACCGTTTCGGGCCCGTGCCGGAATCCACACGCGCTTTGATTCACACCATAGCCCTGCGGCGCATGGCCAAGGAAGCGGGCTGGAACCGCGTGATGCTGAAGCAGGAAAAGATGACGGCGGTGTTCGCCGCGCAGGACGCATCGGAATACTATCAGTCCCCGCTCTTCGAGAAAATACTCACNTATGTGCAGAACCATCCGCAGGCTTGCAAGTTGCAGGAAATGAAAAGCGGAAAACTGGCCGTGGTGTTCGCGCCCGTGTGCGACGTATTCGAGGCCGAAGCCCTCTGCCGCGAGATTCTGAAAGGATAGCGGACTATTGCACGGCGGCGATGATGCCGAACACAATGCCCAGATGCACGCCCAGACCGATGCCGTAGGCCGCCCATGCGCGTTTGCTCTTGAGCTTCTTGGCCTCGCGGCGGTATGTATAGAAATAGATGTCTTCCTGAAGCATATCCACGTCGCTCATACCAAGGTTCTCGATGCGCGGCGGGGTCATCGTGGTGGGAATGGCGAGCGCCAGACCGGCCACGGGGTTCACGATGGTCAGGCACAAAGTGCCGAATGTGGAGGCCTTCCACGTTTTATAGTTGGCCCGGCAGTCGGCCTGCGCCTTCAGACAGATTTCCGAAACATAAGAGAAATCTTCGATTCGTGCCATCACCAACGGGTCGAGTTTCCCGATTACACTCACCGTGTCGGTATAGATGTAACGATACATCAATTCGGTGGGAATGCGGAACTTGCCGCTGTGCGCCTTGTCCTCGCCGTATAGATTCAAACGTACCTCACCCTCTTGAATAAAGCAACTCGATTGTCGCAAGGGCTTGAAATGAAACGATTTCTCGGGAGAGAAAAAAGCGTCCTGCGCCGACACGAAAGCGGGGCGGCCCAACAAGGCGAGCCCTATGATGAGGAGTAAGCGAATGTTTTTCATATACCTATATGCTATATAAAATATACAAACCGCAAAGGTACGAATTTTTTTGCGAGATTGTGTATTTTTGGCTTGCGGAGACCTTTGACAATTATGCCGAGACCTACCATTTTCGACCCTGTGCGCAAGAAGCGCATCGTGCTTACCCCCGAGGAGGAGGTGAGGCAGTTTGTGATACGGTTCCTGCAGGAGAATTGCGGCGTCCCCTTGGGGTATATCGGCAGCGAACTTCCTGTCAAACTCTATCAAAGAGATTTGCGCTGCGATCTGGCGGTGCGCAACAAGAGGGGCGAGGCGGTGATGCTCATCGAGTGCAAGCGGCCTTCGGTGCCCTTGGGGGAGAAGGTTTTGGAGCAAGTGTTGCGTTATGACATGCTTCGTAGAGAGCGTTTTATCGTTATCACCAACGGTTTGGAATTCCGTTGCTGGGAGCGTTGTGAAATCGCGGAGGAGAACGAGGAGAAGACCGTGCGGTGGCGGGAGTGGGAGCGTTATCCCACCTGGGAGGAATTGAACCTAAGTTGAAAACACGATTTTGTCAATCGGAAAAAAAACTTTACATTCGCACCCTAAAAACCTTAATTTTAATTTAGTTTTTATGAACATTTTTTGTGCTAACCTGAACTATAAAGTTCGTAGCGAAAACTTGAGAGAAATCTTTTCCGAATACGGCGAAGTAAGCGATGCCCGTATCATCACCGAACGCGGCACCCGCCGTTCGAAAGGTTTCGGATTTGTGGAAATGCCCGATGACGAGGCTGCCCGCAAGGCTATCGCCGCTTTGGACGGTGCCGAATGGGAAGGCCGCACGATTATCGTCAAGGAGGCTCTTCCCCGCGAGGAAAAGCCGGCGCAACCCGCTGCCGAAACTCCCGCCGAATAATCCTTTCGGAATCAGAAATGGAAAAGGCACCCGCAAGGGTGCCTTTTTTTTATGTGCTACGGTGCCCGCCGGGGCGTTTGTTGCGGCGTTTGTTGCGGCGTTCCTACCAATTTATCTTATACCAAAACGTTTCCCGTTTGATACGCAGCCGCATGGCTTTGCCCACCACCACAGACAGGTGGTAGAAAAGGGGGAAGTGTGTCTTGAGGTGGTTCAGGGCGAAGCTGTCTTCTTTGGTGGCTTGACAGAACGTATAATAGAAAGGGTCGGGATGCTCCCTGAGCCATTGCAGGGCGTGGGGTTCGTCGTCGATGCCGTTGGCGAGTACGCCCATTTCGGGGTAGCCGTTGTTGAGCAGCCACATCACGGCTTTTTCATCGCCGAGAATGCCGTTCGAAAACGCCGCCCATTGCGGGTAGCCGCCGTCCAGAAGTTTCCGAAAGTGCTCCCCCGAGCCGCTCACGGCCTTTTCGAAGTTCTGATAAACCTCCACCGGGTAATTTTCCAATGCGTTCACTTCCTGCTATCTATTTATTGCTTTGTTGTTTCCATTTTTTTTGACGGGGCGGTCTAAAAGAAGGCGGTGGCGTTGAAGCCGAGCGCGCGCAGTTCCTCGGCGCGCGCCTCCAATTCCTCCGCGCTCAGTTTTATGAGTTGCTTGGCCGGGGTCTCGCGGTCGANCCCNTAGANCATGATGGCCGGCGGCTGAATGCNCTTGAGTTGGTTCTTATAGGCTTCCCATTCGCTTCCGGCGGCATTGTCGATGCGTTCTCCCTCGTATTCNCCTCTAAACAAAAGCGTTTGCAGNGTGTAGGGATGCGGGTAGGCGGCNAAATTCTCCACCAACTGCGGATAGAACTCCTCCGCGCTTTGCTCCACCGAGATTTTATCTAATTGAAANCCTTTCTGCAGNCGGTTGATGAGNGCGTAGGCATGGGGCGTGCCGGCGTCGAGTTTCAGCAACACTTTGTTGCAGAGGGCGAGNGCGTCCACNATTTCGGGGCGGCCTATCTGGGTGGCGTTCGAAATGANGGTGACGATGGGNGGATTGTCGGGAAANTGTTTGCGGGCGGCGCGCAGGGTGGCGGCAATCACGGCGGGGAAGTCCGGGTGAAGGGTAGGCTCGCCGTTCCCCGAAAAGGTGATCGAGTCGGGGCGCTTGTTGNGTTCGCGGAGTTGGGCGAGCGCCGTATCAAGCGCCCCTTCCACCTCTGCGCAGGTGGGCAGNGTGGGGTGACCGCTCCATTCGGTNTTCCAGCCGCATTCGCAATACACACAGTTGTAGTTGCAAACCTTTTCCTTTGTAGACAAGAGGTTTACNCCCAACGAAGAACCCAACCGCCGGCTGTGTATCGGCCCGGTTATGATATGTGTGTGAAAGAAGGCCATACCTATCTACATTTACGATTTGCGAAGGTAATGCATTTCTCATTATCTTTGCGGTTCATATTGAAAAACTGATTTAATGAAAAAGAATNTATTGACGATTTGGGNGAAACGTGCGGTTCCGGCATTGGCGTTGGCGGGCATCGCCGGATTGACANTGACCGTCNTGNGAAAAGGAACCGGTGNANNANAAACCNNTATACCGCGCCCCGTATGAAAAGGAATTGTTTTTCAAAAATGGAAAAATGGATTCGATTCAAGAGCCGGTTGTTAGAAAATATGTGGAAGATACCGCGTGCAAACACATTTATTTAACCGTTATGGATGATAATGATTTGACAGGGTATTCTAGTGCGAATATTGAAGCGTTGCACCGTTTATTACAACAGCGTATTGANTTGNGTAATAATATTTCNGGTCGCGGCGATTTTCGTTTTAGNCCAGGATTGGCAAATGTTAATGATAGTGTGTGGTTTGTTCAGAATGGCTGGACGGTAAATAAATGTTGGCAACGTTAATACGTCTGATAGAATATAGTTGCTATACCCGACACACCGCCCATNGGCGGTGTGTTTTTTTTTATATAGGTNTGNGTAATAATATCATCCTCCNTACAGAAAGAAGCCGAGGAGGGCGCACAATAATATGCAGAGGATGGGGTGGAAGTGCTTGCGGAAGGAGGCGGCGAAAACGGNNACNAAAATCAATANACTCTTGTAGTCGATAAAGTTATAGGGNTTCATCATCCCGATGGCCACNGANGCNATCAAGGCCACGCTCACCAACTTGAAGCCCTGTATCACCGCNCCCACCACCGCATGATTGCGATGCCGGAGCAGGAAAGACAATCCCACCCACACCAAGAACACCGAAGGCAGGCAGACCGCCAGACTTGCCGTGAGCGAGCCCAAAACCCCGAGAAACACATTCTGCCNCAAGTCGAAAGAGGCGTGATAGCCCACATAGGTGGCCGCGTTGATGCAGATAGGCCCCGGCGTGGTCTGACTCAAGGCCACGATGTCGGAGAAACCCTGCGGGTCGAGCCACGCATAGCGTTCCACCACATCGTGCTGCATGAGCGAGAGCATGGCGTAGCCCCCGCCGAAGCCCAACACCCCCTGCTTGAAGAACACCCAGAAAAGTTGCAGGTATAAGACTATCATGCCGCCCGCCTCCTTTCTTTAAGGTANCCNTAGAAGGCACCGCCCGCNCCCGCCGCCACAATCACATAGACGGGCGATACATGCAGCACGCACACCAGCACCACGGCCACCAAGGGAAGGTAAAAGTTGCGGAGCGTCACCCCCGCCTTCTTCATCATCTGCAGGGCAGGAGAGAGGATAAGCGCGACCACGCAGGGACGGACACCCTTGAAACAAGCCTCCACGAGCGCGTTCCCCTTCCATTTTTGAGCAAAGATGGCAATGGCGAGCACAATGANGATAGACGGCAGAATGGCNCCGAAGGCCGCCGACAGACTTCCTTTCCTGCCGAGGAGACGCTTGCCCACACTCAGGGCCATGTTGACGGCGAAGATGCCGGGCAGGCTCTGCAACAGGGCTATCATCTCCACAAACTCGTCTTCGGGCATCCATTTGCGCTGCACCACGATAATCTGCCGCACCATGGCGAGCATGGCATACCCACCCCCAATCGTAAAAAGCCCGATTTTGAAGAAAGTGGCGAAAAGCCCTGTTATCGTCGGTTTATCGTGCACGGCGGCTCCTTATGGCTTATTGCGCCACCTGCGTTTCGGTGTTCAACTCCTTCGAGCCGCCTTTGTTGAGGCTTCGGCCCCCTTCGGAGAAAGGACTCACCAAACCGAAATCCTGTTGCGCATAGTGCTTGTCTTGCATTTCTTCCTCGCTCAAACCCTTCACCCACTTGTCTAAGAAGCGGAAGAAACGGCGTTGCCACAGCACCCCGTTCTGAGGTTGCAACACCCAATGGTTCTCGTCGGGGAAGATGAGCAGTTCGGCGGGAATGCCGCGCATGATGGCCGCGTTGAAGGCCGCCATGCCCTGCGAGGCCACGATACGGTAATCCAACTCGCCGTGTATCACAAAAATAGGCGCATCCCATTGGTCGACAAAAAGGTGGGGGGATTCGGCGTAGGCTTTCTTCACCTTGGGATCCTTGTCCCAATAGGCACCCCCTAAATCCCAGTGGTCGAACCACATCTCTTCGGTTTCGAGGCATTGCTGGTCGAAATTGAACATACCGTCGTGGGCGATGAACGCCTTGAAGCGTTTGTTGTGGTGACCGGCCAGCCAATACACCGAAAATCCTCCGTAACTTGCACCCACACAGCCTAATTGGTCTTTATTTACATAGGGTTCGGCGCTCACTTCGTCGATGGCGGTGAGATAGTCGCGCATATTCTGTCCGCCGTAATCGCCGCTAATCTGTTCGAGCCATTCCATGCCGAAGCCGGGCAGACCGCGGCGGTTGGGCGCCACCACGATATAGCCGTTGGCGGCCATAATCTGCATATTCCAACGGTAGCTCCAGAACTGGCTTACCGTGCTTTGGGGGCCTCCCTGACAGTAGAGCAGGGCGGGGTATTTCTTATTGGGGTCGAAATGAGGAGGATAGATAACCCATGTAAGCATCTGTTTGTTGTCGGTGGTGGTCATCCAGCGGCCCTCCACCTCGGCGATGTGCAGTTGTTCGAGAATATCGCTGTTGATGAACGAAACCTGCGTCTGTTCGCAGAATCCGTTTTCGTCGCGCCGGGCGAGGTCGATGCTGTAGATATCGTCGGGAGAGGACATCGACATCCGCACGCCGAGCAACTTATCCTTGCCGGCCACGGTAACGGCATGATAGTCGTGCACGCCGGCGGTGAGGCAACGGATGGCCTCGGGGGTGCCGCCCAAGAAACCGGCGGCTCCGCTGCTCTTCTGTGCGTTCACCGCATACTTGGCGGTCTGCTCCACATCGAGGGCGTAGATTTGGGTCAGCGCGTGCTGCACACTGGTAAAATAGAGATATTTGGAATCTTCGCTCCACACAAAGTTCGTGGCGAACTGATCGAAACCATAGGAGGCGTCGATACGGTTTCCGTTCTGCAAATCCTGCAGAATGATACGGGTACGGTCGGATTCGTAGCCCTCGCGTTCCATGCTCTCCCAAGCCAGCCAACGTCCGTCGGGGCTGAAGACGGGGTTCCAGTCGTAGCCCATGTTGCCTTCGCTGACATTGTGGCGGACGCGGTTTTCCACATCGTAGATAAAGACGTCGCTGTTGGTGGAGAACGCATATTCGCGGCCGGTGCTTTCCTTGGTCACGAAGGCAAGGTGCTGTCCGTCGGCGCTCCAGTCGAATTGCTCGATGCCGCCGAAAGGACTCAGGGGCGATTCAAAAGGTTCGTTTTCAAGAATGTCAACAGGCTGCGAAGCGGTGCACATACGGAGTTTCCCGTTGAGGCCGCCGGAGAGTTCGCTGATGAAGACGTGGGAAATCGTGTTTTTCCAATGATCCCAGTGGCGGTAATTCAAATCGTTGAATACCATGCCGCTGGATTTGTCCATATCGGCGTAGAGGTCTTGGGCGGAGGGAAGCACCTGCACCTGACGGATAAAGGCGATGCGGCTTTTGTCGGGGCTGAGCTTGAAGCCTTCCATGCCGCCCTCGATGCGGGTAAGTTGCACGGGACAAAGCTTTTTCCATGCGGGAGCGATGTCGCGGCCTTCGGCCTGCATGGGCATCGCCTTGGTGAGATCCAGGCCGTAGAGCTGCATGCCGTCCTTGCCGGGCGCGAGGTAGGCCACCGTATGGTTGTCGAGCCATACGAGATTGTATTCGCTTCCGGGAGTACGGGTGATTTGACGCACGTTACTTCCGTCTATATCAGAAAGATAGAGGTCGGTATTGCCTTTGTTCTCCTCCACGCTGTAATAGCGGACCGAGTAGGCGATATGCTGCCCGTCGGGGCTTGCCGTCACTTCGCCCAGACGCCCCATGGCCCACAGGATTTCGGGGGTGAGGATGCCGTCTTTCACCTCCACATCCCGCTTTCCTATAACATCTTTCGAATCTTTGTTCTGCGTGCAGCAACCGCCCAGCAGAAGACTCAGGCCGAGCAGGCACGCCACCTTATACATCCTTGTCATATCCGTAGTTTTTATATTAACAAACAAAATATAGGTTATTTCTCATCTTGCAGATACTTCTGCTTGGTATCCTTGGCAATGATGGTGGAACGCTCGAATGCCTGCGTGTCATTGAACAGGATACGGTAGGTATAATGCCTTTGATGGAACTCGGCACCCACGTTTTCGTGCAGGGCGCGCATCTTGGGGTTGAAGTCGCCCACCCACGAAAGTTCCAGATGCGTGTAGCTCAGCTTTTTCATCACCTCGTTGAGATGCCAGAACAGCAGGGATTCTATACCGGCACGCTGGTACTTGGGCTTGATGCCCATAATCGTGAGGCGGGTGCGGGTCATCTTATGCTGTTTCTTCATCCAGAGGAAACGCAACTTATTGAGCANGGTNAGTTTGCCGTTGAACTTNCGGAAAATGGGCGAGGCATCGGGAATCATCACCAAAAAGGCGATAGGCTCCTCATTACAATAGGCGAACCATATCATCCTNTCATCAATAAGTCCCTTGCCTTCACGGAGCTCCTTGCGCATGGTCTCGGTCTGCAAGGGCACGAAATTTTCGTGGAACTGCCAGGCGTCGTCATANACCTCTTTCATATCGTGCATATACTGCTCCACNTTCTTCATTTCCAAATGCCGGCAGGTATATTCGGGCTTGGAACGCACCCAGTTGGCCACTTTCCANAANCGNTCGGGNAACGGCTTGGTGTAGTCGAGCAGNTTGCTNACCTGTTCAAAATAAAGTTTAAAACCGTAGTTTTCAAATAATTCCTTGTAGTAGGGGGGATTGTAGTTCATGCCCCAGCCCGAGGGTTCGAAACCCTCCACNAGCAAGCCCCAGTAGTTGTCGTTCTCNCCGAAATTGATCGGGCCGTCCATGGCCTGCATGCCCCGTGCGCGCAGCCAGTCGCGGCAGGCGTCNAACAACANATNGGCNGCCTTNTGGTNGTTGACGCACTCAAAAAAGCCCATGCCGCCGGTGGGTTGCTTGAAGGTATAGGCCTTCTTTCCGTTGATGAAAGCCGCCGTGCGCCCTATGATTTNCCCTTGGTCGTNNTAGAGCAGGAAACGGGTGGCATCCCCGTTNTCATAGAACTCGTTCTTGCCGGGCGTAAAGATGGCTTCTATCATNTTTTCGAACGGCGCCGAAAANTTGGGGTCGTTCCGATAGAAATCCCGCTGGAACTTATGCCACGCCTTTTTGTCTTGGGGCGTTGAAACTTCCTTAATCTTCATATCTATTTTCTTTTACAAAACCAAACCTCCCTTGCGGTGGGGCTNCGGGAAGCCTGTTTGAAACAAAGCGTAAAAATAACGATTTTTCATACCTTTGCAAGACGACGATTTTATATGCAACTGCACGAAAAGACCAAGAATTTTATCCTGCAATTCCTTACAGGTTATGAGGACGAGAACCTTTTTCGAGGTTTCCGTATAGGCTATACCGCAGACAGAGAGTTGTTTCCGCGCTACGATCTGGTTTTCGTGCCCTCGGGCTTCTTCGAAGCGGACCACTACGGTACCGAGGCTTCCATACCGGTCGGCGCCTTGCCCGAAATCGAGGGGGTCCCGTTCCTCTACGGCGAAGACCGTGTGGAGAAAGAGGGGAATACGGTGGTGGTCTATGCCGACTTGGTGGCCACTACGTTTTTCTTCNTCTCGCGCTACGAAGAGATTTGCCGTCCGCAGGTGCGCGATAAGCACGGCCGCTTTCCGGGAAAGGAATCCCTCTTGTATAGAAACGGTTTGATGGACAGACCGATTTTGGACGAATATACGCTTTTAGTGCAGCGATGGCTTAGGACGGCAGGCGTCGATGTGCCGTCCCTGCCTGAAAGAATCGCGAAGGTTTGGCTGACCCACGATGTGGACGCACCTTTCTTCGGCAAGAGTCTGCGTGCTTTCTGCCGGGAGGTGTCGCAGGGAACGAGCTGGGGCATGGCCTGGCGGCTCTGGAGGCAGAATAGGGAGGAAGACCCGTATTATACGTTTCCCCGTATGGCCGAACTCGACCAGGCCTGTCGGGAACGGGCCGCGTTCCCCGTTCAAACGGTCTATTTCCTGAAAGGCGGAGGCGAATCGCCCTACGATAAACCGGTCTATAAACTCAAAAGAAAAGGTTTAGGTAGGCTTATAGAATTTCTTTCCAATCAAAATATTACATTTGGATTGCACGGAAGCTATTCTTCCGGTGCCAAACGGGCGGCCCTCTGTGAGAAAAGGGAAGTGGAGCAGGCCGTAGGAAAGCGGGTTTTCTTTTTCCGCAACCACTTTCTGCGTTCCTGCGAGCCCTCGCATCTGGCAAGTTTGGAAAATATCGGAATCACCGACGATTTTACGATGGGGTATGCCGATGTGGCAGGTTTCCGTCTGGCCACCACACGGCCTGCCATATGGATAAACCCCGCTACAGGCCGTTTGAGCCGCTTGGTGCTGCACCCGCTCTCCGTGATGGACGCCACGCTCGCCGACCCGCGTTATATGGGTATGGATGCCGAATCGGCCCGGGAATACTGTATTTCGCTCTTCCATACCATCCGCCGATACGGAGGCGAAGTGTGCCTGCTGTGGCACAACACATCCTTCGTGCAGAGTGCCTATCCGGCCAATCCGGCTCCGTGGCTGCGGGATTTGTATGCCTATCTGCTGGAAGATCTTTGTAGCTTGTCTTAAGTCGAAGCCCGTATGAAAGTGTTGATAGTCTGCGACAATTTTCCGCCCGCTTTCGGACCGCGCATGGGCTATCTCTGCAAGTATCTTTCACGCAAGGGCATTACGGTGGACGTGCTGTGCGAATATGTGCCCGACAAGCGTTTCGAGGCTTTATGCGGTTATGCAAACCGTGTTAAATACGTTGATTTCTATAAATATAGAGAGGGATGGAAGAGTAAGTGGGAGTGGGGGACGGTGATGCTCAAAGACCAACTCTACCATTACAAAGACCGCCGCCTGATACGCGAGGTGGCGAAAGACCCCGAATCGAAGGGGTACGATCTTGTACTTTGCAGCACCTATAAGACCTTTCCCCTTTTTGCGGCCTATAAGCTCGCCAAGCGCTTCAAAGTGCCCTTTGTGGCCGATTTACGTGACATTGCGGAGCAGTTTCCCGACAAATCGTATCTGAACCGCAAGTTGCATATCGGAAAAAGTCTTGGTTTTGTGGTGGATAGAATTTTCACCCAAAGACGTATCCGACAGAGGAACCGTATGCTCAGACGGGCGGATGCCGTGGTGAGCGTTTCTCCGTGGCATATTGAATTTTTACGTCAGATAAACCCGAATACACATCTCATATACAACGGTTACGACCCCGAATTATTCTTTCCGAAGAAGGTGAGGGATGAGGCATTCCGGATTTCTTTTGCCGGGCGTATTCTCGGTTTGGAGATGCGCGACCCGTCCTTGCTTTTCGAGGCCGTGGCGGCTCTGGCGAAAAGAGGTGTCATTGAGCCGGAACATTTCCGCTTGGAGTGGTATGTGGACGAAGAAGGCTGCCGGATTTTGGAAAAAGAGGCGGCACGCTATGCCGTAGAGCCGTTCATGCACTACGAAGGCTTTGTGCCGGCGGCCGAAATCCCCTCGGTATTCAACCGTAGTTCCATTCTGTTGCAATTGGCCAACAAGGCGGGAGAGAACGGTCCGAAGGGCATCATGACCACCAAGATATTCGAGTCGCTGGCGGTGGGGAAGCCGCTTTTATTGGTACGCAGTGATGAAAGCTATCTGGAAGCGCTTGTGAACCGTTATCATTGTGGCTTGGCGGCACGACAGGAGAAAGAAATAGAGACGTTTATCGAAGAACAATATGCGCTTTGGCGGAAAAACGGCCATACGGAAATACCCGTAGACCCCGACATCGAGCGGCAGTTTTCCCGCGAGCGTCAGGCCGAGGCTTTTCTTGCGTTATTTAGGAATTGCCTCGAAAACAAGGATTTTCCGAAAATTGACGGCTTGTTTTTGCAAAAATGGTGGTGGCAGGCGCTTTGCCCGGAAAAGGACCTGAGGATTTTGCGGACGGAGGAGCAGGGGTGTTTGACCGGATTTTGGCCGTTGGCAAGGCGCAAGCGTCTAAAAGGGCTGTTCCATATCTATGCCGCCCCGGTGCTGACCCAGCATACGGGTCCGTGGTTTTTAGAACGTAAATATTTTAAAAATTTGCTTTTGCAAATTCCATCTAAAGCGATGCTTTGCGTGAATGTGGGCTGGGAACTGAACGAGGAGGAACGGGCTTTGTGCCGGGAAAGAGGGATTGAATGCCGGAATCGTGTGACGCACCGTATCGAGGATGTGAGCGACTTGGAAAAGGTTTGGGCGGGGATGACGCCGGCCCGGCAGAGGCAGATTAAAAAGGGCATGAAGCATCTGCACCGCGTGGAGAATCCCTCGGTGGAAATGCTGCTGGAGTTGCAAAAGGAGACTTTTGGCCGCCGAAAACTCAGCCTCCCGTATTCTTCTACCGCCGTCCGGCGGCTCTACAACGCTGTAAAAGAGCATGGAGCGGGAGAATTGGTGGCTCTGGCCGATGCCGAAAACCGTATCATGGCCTGTGGTCTGTTCGTCTATGACGGCAAGACCTGCTACAGTCTCATGCATGGGTTCCGCAAGACGGACAAGGATTGGGGCGCGGGGAGCCTCCTGCAGTGGGAAGGTATAAGAATCGCATCCTCGAGAGGTCTTGTTTTTGACTTTGAAGGCTCTAATATAGAAACAATTGCAAAGTTTAATTTAAGCTTCGGTGCAAAGCCGTTTACGTATACCTGTCTGGAGCGTTACCGTAGGTTGTTCCGTAGGATGAATCGAGGCAAGAAAAACGGATAAACAAGGAATCATGAAAGCGGTTTGGACGATTTTGCTGTTGGTGGTGTCGAACATCTTTATGACGTTCGCGTGGTATGGGCATCTTAAATTGCAGGAAATGAAAGTGTCCACGAACTGGCCGCTGATTGGGGTCATTTTGCTTTCGTGGGGAATCGCCTTGCTGGAATACTGCTTTCAGGTGCCGGCCAACCGGATTGGCTTCCGCGAGAACGGCGGGCCGTTCAGCCTGATGCAGTTGAAAGTGATTCAGGAAGTCGTGACGTTGATAATTTTTACCATTTTTACCGTGGTGGCGTTCAAGGGCGAGAGTTTTCATTGGAATCACTTGGCCGCCTTTGTCTGCCTGATCTTAGCCGTGTATTTTGTCTTTATGAAATAAGGCTACACACCAAGCAACCGCCTGATTGCCTTTATTTTCTCTCATCCCGAATTTGGATATAATTTACATTATGTTAACCACGCAGTTCCAAAACCCTCTCCGCATAGATTAAGATTTCAGATCCTATTATTGTGCTGTGCGTTGGCCAAGGGACGGTCGGATTAAGAACTACCCGAAGTACTCCTTCATGCGCTCAAAGAATCCCGGCTCCTTGAACTTGGCCCTGTCGACCTGAAAAGCCGGCATCTCCCGCATCTTCTCCAACATCGCCTTCTCCTCCTTATCGAGATGCTTGGGAACCACCACATGCACCGACACAATCATATCGCCCTTGGGCATACCCCGCTGAATGCTCGGGAACCCTTGCCCCCTCAGACGCAACAATTTTCCCGAAGGCGTCCCCGCCTCAATCTTGATCTTAGCCTTGCCGCCCAAGGTGGGCACCTCCACCGACGCGCCCAAAACGGCATCCATATAACTTACAGGCAATGTGTAGTGCAGATTCTGATGATCGCGCTGGAAATCCTTGTGGGGAATTTCCTGAATCACCACGAGCAAGTCGCCGTTGATGCCTCCGCGCGGCGCCGCGTTCCCCTTTCCGGCCACCGACAGCTGCATGCCGTCCTCCACGCCCGCAGGAATGGGAATGCTTATCACTTCCTCTTGATAGACAAGACCTTCTCCGTTGCATTTGGGGCAACGTTCGGTAATCACCTTACCCTCGCCGTGGCAGTGAGGACAATCGCTCACCTGCTGCATCATGCCGAAAATGCTCTGCTGGGTATGCACCACACGCCCCTGCCCGTTGCAGGACGGACAAGTCTTGAACGCGGTGCCGTCCTTGGCGCCCGTACCCTTGCAGGTATCGCAAGGCACGGCTTTCTTCACCTTGATTTTCTTCTCGACCCCTTCGGCAATCTCCTCATAGGTGAGTTTTATCGTCACCCGCAGGTTGCTGCCCCGCATCACGCGACGGGTTCGGCCGCCACCCCCTCCGAAGCCTCCGCCGAAAATACCGCCGAAGATATCCCCGAAATTCGAGAAGATGTCTTCCATGCTCATGCCCGCGCCGCCGAAGCCCCCCGCTCCTCCTAAACCGGCCTCGCCGAATTGGTCGTAACGCTTGCGCTTCTCGGGGTCGCTGAGCACACTGTAGGCTTCGGCGGCCTCCTTGAATTTCTCTTCGGCTTCCTTGTTGCCCTGGTTCTTGTCGGGGTGATACTGAAGGGCCAGTTTACGGTAGGCTTTCTTTATTTCATCGGCCGTGGCGGTCTTGGAAACCCCCAGCACCTCGTAGAAGTCTTTTTTCATTTACTATTTATTATTTACTATTTAACAACCAACCACGACCTTGGCGAAACGCAACACCTTGTCGCCGAGAGTGTAACCCTTCTGCACCACATCCAGCACCACACCCTTTCCGCTCTCGTCCGGAGCGGGAATCTGCGCCACGGCCTCGGCCCTGTCTTCGTGGAACGGCTGTCCCAACACCTCGCATTCGGCCAGCCCCTGCTGCCTGAGAACATTCATCAATTTGTTGTATACAAGTTCAACTCCCTCGAAGAGCGCTTTTTGCGTATCATCAACACCCGCACCCTCCGCTTCGGAAGCCTTGGTAAAAGCTTGTATGGCGCGTTCCATATCGTCTATGACAGGTAAAAGTGACGAAATGACATCGGAAGATGCCGTTTTGATCATATCCAATTTCTCGCGACTGGCCCGCCGACGGAAATTGTCGAAATCGGAATAGAGGCGTAAGTATTTGTCGTTCAGCTCGGCGATACGCTCTTCGGGGCTTGCCTCGACCTGCGGGTCCTCCGGCTCGGCCACGGGCGCTCCCCCTTGGGTCTCTTCCTGTTCAACCTCTTTATTGTCAATCTTTTCTTCTTTTTCGTTCTTGTTCTTACCCATGATTCGTATGTGTTTTTTCGGTAGGTGTTTTCCTCTCCCTCCGCAAAAACAATACCGCAAGCCTCCGTCGCCCGCAAATGTGCCAAGTTGTCAGCGACAGACTCCCCCGCCCCGCTCTTCGGTTTTCGTGTATTTTTCGTTAACTTTGGCGCCTGCGGGAAATAGAGTCTCGCTCCGAGAACGGGAGGCAAGCCCCGTCCATTCCTGAGAAATAAGAAAAAAGATATACGATGAAAGCTACTGTAATTGACAAGGAATTGGTTGACAAAACCATTCGAGACAACGGATTCAAGAATGTGGGCGATGCCTCCATCCGCGAGGTTCAGAAATTGATCAACGACATCGAGCAAGCCTCCGGCAAGAAATTCATCCGCATGGAAATGGGGATTCCCGGTCTGCCCGCCGCCAAAATCGGTGTGGAAAGTCAGGTCAAGGCACTCGAAAGCGGCGTGGCCGCCATCTATCCTCCTGTAGGCGGCATACCCGAGCTCAAACCCGAAATCTCCCGTTTCGTAAAGAACTTTATCGGTGTGGACGTGTCCGCCGCCGGCTGTATTCCCACCGTAGGTTCCATGCAGGGCACGCTGGCCGCTTTCCTCACCATAGGCCACGCCCGTAAGGACAAGAACACCACGCTTTTCATCGATCCCGGCTTCGCCGTTCACAAACACCAGCACAAATGTCTGGGCGTTCCTTTCGAAAGCTTCGACGTCTACAACTTCCGGGGCGAAAAACTCCGCGAGAAACTCGAAAGCTACCTCAAGAAAGGCAATATCTCGTCCATTTTCTACTCCAATCCCAACAATCCCTCGTGGATTTGCCTCACCGACGAGGAATTGCGCATCATCGCCGATTTGGCCAGGAAGTATGATGTGATTGTGATGGAAGACCTCGCCTATTTCGGCATGGATTTCCGTCAAGACATCTCCACGCCCGGCGTTCCGCCCTACCAACCCTCGGTGGCGCAATATGCCGACAACTACATTCTCTTTATATCGAGTTCAAAGGCATTCAGTTATGCGGGAGAACGCCTGGGCATGATGGTGATTTCCGACAAACTCTACCATAAGGAATTCCCCGACCTTTCCACCTACTACAACAGCATTCAGTTCGGCCACACCATGATTTTCGGCACGCTCTACTGCCTGAGCTCCGGCACCACGCATTCGGTGCAGCATGCCATGATGGGCATTCTGAAAGCCTGCAACGAAGGCCGTTACAACTTTGTGAAGGAAACACGCATCTACGGCGAGAAGGCCCGTGCCATGAAGAAGCATTTTCTCGACAACGGTTTCTTTCTGCCCTACGACAAGGACGTGGACAAAGACCTCTCGGACGGCTTCTACTTCACGGTGGGTTATCCCGGCATGACGAGCGATGAATTGTTGCACAATCTGATATATTTCGGTGTAAGCGCCATTTCGTTGGGCAGTACGGGCAGTGAACGCAGCGGTATCCGTGCCTGCGTGTCGCTGGTTCCCGTGGAGGACATTCCCGAATTGGGCGTAAGACTGAAGGCGTTTCACGAGTATTTTGCATGAGCGTCTTTGAATTGTCTTCGGACTTCAAGCCTACGGGCGATCAGCCGCAGGCTATAGACAAGCTTGTGCGCGGGGTGGAGCAAGGCGAGAAAGCGCAGGTGCTTCTGGGCGTGACCGGATCGGGAAAAACCTTCTCCATCGCCAATGTGGTGGCCCGCACCGGCCGCCCCACCCTCGTATTGAGCCATAACAAGACCCTCGCCGCCCAGCTTTTCGGCGAGTTCAAGCAGTTCTTCCCCCACAACGCGGTGGAGTACTACGTTTCGTATTACGATTATTATCAACCCGAAGCCTATCTCCCCGCCTCCAACACCTATATCGAAAAAGACCTCTCGATTAACGAAGAAATCGAGAAACTCCGTCTGAGCGCCTTCGCCAGCCTGCTTTCGGGACGGAAGGACGTGATTGTGGTGAGCACCGTTTCGTGTATCTATGGTACGGGAAATCCCGAAGACTATCACGAGAATATCATTATCTTGAAGCAGGGCGACAGGATTTCGCAGCGCGACTTGATGTTGCGTTTGGTGAAAAGCCTCTATTCACGTCACGAACTGGAATTTACGCGGGGCAAGTTCCGTGTGAAGGGCGACACGATAGATGTATTTGCCGCCGATTCGGACTTTGCCTACCGCATCGTATTCTTTGATGATGAAATTGAGAGCCTCGCTAAAATCGACCCTATCTCCGGTGCGGTTCTGGAAAATCTCAACACGATACGTATCTACCCCGCCAATATCTTTGTGCCCTCCTCTTCGCGTATTCAACAAGCCATCAAGGAAATACAGTTGGACTTGGGCAAGCAGGCCGATTATTTCCGCGAAATAGGCAAACCTATGGAGGCCAAGCGCTTGGAAGACCGTGTGACCTACGACGTGGAGATGATCAAGGAACTGGGCTATTGCGCGGGCATCGAGAATTATTCGCGCTATTTCGACGGACGCAAGCCCGGCGAGCGTCCTTTCTGTCTGATAGACTATTTTCCCGATAATTTCCTCACGGTGATTGACGAAAGCCATGTCACCGTGCCCCAAATCGGCGCGATGTACGGAGGCGACCGCAGCCGTAAGGTGAATCTGGTGGAATACGGATTCCGCCTGCCCGCCGCTTTGGACAACCGTCCCCTTAAATTCGAGGAATACGAAGCCTTGAGCGGACAGACCATTTATGTGAGCGCCACCCCTGCCGACTACGAACTTGAGAAAAGCGGAGGTGTGGTGGTGGAACAGCTTATCCGTCCCACCGGCCTGCTCGACCCGCGTATCGAGGTATGCCCCACCGCCCATCAGGTGGACGACCTTCTGGACCGTGTGGAACAGGTGACGGCCAAGGGCGAACGTGTGCTGGTGACCACCCTGACCAAGAAAATGGCCGAGGAATTGGCCAAATACTGTGCCAATACAGGCATCCGTTGCCGCTATATCCACTCGGAGGTGGATACTCTCGAACGGGTGGAAATCCTGCAGGATCTGCGGGCGGGTGCCATTGATGTGCTTATCGGCGTGAACCTTCTGCGCGAGGGTTTGGACCTGCCCGAAGTGTCGTTGGTGGCCATTCTCGATGCCGACAAGGAAGGCTTTCTGCGTTCGGCGCGGGCCCTGACCCAGACGGCGGGGCGGGCGGCGCGCAATGTCAACGGCCTGGTGGTGATGTATGCCGACAAAATCACCGATGCCATGGCGCAAACCATCGACGAGACGGCGCGCCGCCGCGAAATTCAGGATGCCTACAACAAGAAGCACCATATCACCCCCCGCCCCATTGTCAAGGCCCTACATCAGTCCTTGAACGAAGCGCGGGGCGTGGACCCCAAGGCCTACAGCGAAGATTTTGCCTCACCGGCCTTCGCCGACCCTGTGATGCACTATGAAAAAACGCAGGAGGGCCTGCAGAAGCGTATCGAAGAGTTGAAGAAGCGGATGAAATCGGCCGCCGCCCATCTGGATTTTCTTGAAGCGGACAGCTATCTGCAAGAAATCAATAAATTGCAAGAAATTTTAGACAAAATGTAGGAATACCGGAAGTTTATGGAAGGTACATAAAAAAAGGCGAGCCCGCAGGGCTCGCCTTTTTCATTATTTTCTCCGAAGAGACTATCGAACGATGAGTTTCTTGGAGGAAATACCCTTTTCGCTGTAGATACGGGCTACATACATACCGCTGTTCATACCCGTAAGATCGAGTCTGTAGGTATCGCCCGAAACATTCACGGCCTTCACCAACTGACCGCCGAGCGAATAAATCTCGATACGGCTCATATCGGTATAGGACTTGAAGTTTACATAGTCCACTGCGGGAACCGGCGACAACTGTACATAGCGGTCGGCCTTGTTGGCACTCTGCAGGGCAGACCATTCGGTGTAGTAAATATTCATCCAAAATTCATCTGTGGAATTATCTATATTACCGTTTTGATATTTCATATAGTAAGAATCAAAGGGAAAGATGGCATAGCGGTCGTTCGGTTGCATCAGTGAATCTTCCACCAGTCCACTCGGACGTTTTCCCAAATGCTTTCCATCCGCATCCCACCACATCATATCTCTCTCATAGTCGACAACAAAATAAACGCTATGGGGTTCTTCACTAATAAGACCACTTGTGTTATTAAGCATACACAAAGGCATGGCATTCCATCTGGGATCGATAACCGAATCGCCTTCCTCGTCCCATTCAACGGGAAACATCATACTCACGCAGAAATTGTCGCCCAAACGTTTAGATTTATCGATATTCAGGAATTCACGCCTAACAAAAGTGTCGTTAGGGTGCATTTTTTTATCTTCTTCCACATAAGTACAGCCGGCATAAATCCAAGCCGTATCGGTGAGGGCGGTATACTTTTCGGGATCAGTGGGGTAAACCACATCCACGGTTTCGTCGGTGGGACCATTCTGCGTGATGGAAGCGCGCACTTTCTGCTCTCCTACCTTGGTGTAGTCATAGAGTTTGAAATAGAAAGGCATGGGGTCGTAGTATTCGTTTCCATCCTCATCCCGGTGCAACAAACCGACGGACGGAACACGGACAATATACGCGCCTGCAGCATAGGGCACCCCGTAGTTGGGATATATACCAACCCTATTATAATAAGATTTGCTACCCGAGAAGAAACGATACCCAATTTCGCCCGTTCCTCCCATAGTCGGAAGCCCCCCCGTGCCATAGGTCCAAAAGATGTGGTCTTCATTGCAAAATCCCTTGGTTCCCAAATCATTCTGACTTTGATCAATGGCAAACCAAGCCAAATTATAAGCTTTACGATCCCAACCGTAAGCGGATTGTACCTCAACGTATTCTATCTCGCCGTCTTTGCGAGCTGGAACAGTCTGTACATCAGAATTTTCGAATTCAGCCGCTACCGACGAATTCGTGAACCTTTGCGCTTTTCCATTCACGGGAGTGGTGGAAACTTGTGCGCTGGCCGCCCCTACAAGGCAGAGCGCGCACAGAGAAAACATCAGTTTTTTCATGTTTTTTCTCTTTTAAAGTTTACTAATTTTTTTTTTTTCAGTTTCTTATAAGCATCCGCAGACTTCAGGGAAGTGCGGGATGAAAGCCCTAATATATATCTTTTTCAAAAAAACGCAAAATATCTACACTAAAGCGTGTCTGAGCACGTCCTCCACCTTCTCCGCATAGTGAATCCGGAGCCCTTTTCTATAGAGAGCTGGAATCTCCTCCACCTGCGGTTTGTTCTGCTTGCAGATGATGATGTCGGTGATGCCGGCGCGGCGGGCGGCGAGCAGTTTCTCGCGCACCCCGCCTATGGGCGTTACCTGACCGCGCAGCGTGATTTCGCCCGTCATCGCCACCGTGCGGCGCACCTTGCGGTGGGTGTAGACCGATACCAAGGCCGTGAGGATGGACACGCCCGCAGAGGGACCGTCCTTGGGGGTGGCACCTTCCGGCACGTGGATGAACACTTGGTGTGTGTTGAGCAACGTTTGGCTTATCCCCAACTCCTTGGCGTGTGCCTTGATATATGAATGCGCCACGGTGGCCGATTCCTGCATCACCTTGCCCAAGTTGCCCGTCATCGAAAGTTCGCCCTTGCCCTTGGCCAAAGCCGCCTCGATAAAGAGTACATCCCCGCCCACGCTCGTCCACGCCAGACCGGTCACCACCCCTACCCTATCTTCTTTCATCATTTCGGGTTCGGTGAAGACGGGCGTGCCCAGCGCCTCGCGGATAAAGGCCTTGTCGGGCTTGGCGCCTTTCTTCTTGGCGGCCGCCTTGTTGCCCACCATGCATTTGGCCCTTTCGCGCACGATGCCCGCCAGGTTCTTCTCCAGTTTACGCACCCCGGCTTCGCGCGTATATTCTTCTATCACATAAGACAATATTTCGTCGCTAAACTGCATGTCCTTAGGCTTGAGACCGTGTTCCTGCAGTTGCTTGGGCACCAGATGCCGCTTGGCGATTTCCATCTTTTCCTGCAACACATAGCTCGGCACTTCGATGATTTCCATACGGTCGAGCAAGGCGGGGTGAATGGAAGAGACCGTGTTGGCCGTGGCGATGAACAGCACGCGCGACAGGTCGTAGTCCACTTCGAGGAAATTATCGTGAAAGGCTTTGTTCTGTTCGGGGTCGAGCAGTTCGAGCAGGGCGGCCGAGGGGTCTCCGTTGGCCGTCATCCCCGAAATCTTGTCGATTTCGTCGAGCATGAAAACGGGGTTGGAGGTGCCCGCTTTCTGCATACCCTGAATCACCCGTCCCGGCATGGCACCTATATAAGTCTTGCGGTGTCCGCGGATTTCGGCCTCGTCGTGCAACCCGCCCAAAGACATACGCACATACGAGCGTCCGAGGGCGCGGGCAATGGATTTTCCGAGCGAGGTCTTGCCTACCCCCGGAGGGCCCACCAGACACAGAATGGGGGCTTTCATGTCTCCGCGCAGGTGCAGCACGGCCATATACGAAAGAATGCGCTCCTTCACCTTTTCCAGCCCGTAGTGGTCTTTGTCGAGCACCTTACGGGCCTTGTCGAGGTCGTAGTTGTCGGTGCTGCATTCCTCCCAAGGCAAATCCAGCATGGTGTTGAGATAGTTCAACTGCACCGAATAGTCGGGACTCATGGTGTGGATGCGTTGGGTTTTCTTCACTTCCTTATCGAAATGTGCCTGTATTTCCTTGCTCCATTTCTTCTTTTTGGCA
Source organism: bacterium (assembly GCA_014803485.1). Lineage (GTDB taxonomy): Bacteria > Bacteroidota > Bacteroidia > Bacteroidales > P3 > Pullibacteroides. The sequence continues at coordinate 38,223 of JAAVBQ010000032.1, forward strand.
CGCGCCACCAATTCCTGGATTTCCTGTTCGCCGCTGCCTCCCAATTCTTCCTGAATGGTCTTGAGTTGCTGATTGAGGAAAAATTCCTTCTGTTGCTGGGAGATGTCCGCCTCGGCCTTGGTCTCTATCTTGCGCTTGAGCTCAAGCATCTGCTTGTTGCGGGTGAGGTAGTTCATCAACACCGTCGCCCTTTCGAAAAGAGTCTGTTTTTCGAGCAGATCCTGTTTCTCGGAGGCCTCTATCTCAAGGCCCGCCGCAATGAAATACACAAGTATATCGCTGTTCTCTATGTTTTGTATCGCAAAAAGCGATTCGTGGGGAATGTGATTGGAAAGCTTCACCACTTTGGCATACACGTCGCGGACGGTGTCCAGAAGCGCTTTCGTATCTTTGGCCTTCTTCTGTTCGAGGTCGTCGTAGGGCAAGGCTTCGGCCTGCATGTAGGGTTCGAGCGCCACCACTTTCCCCATCCGGATGCGGCGGGTCCCCTGAATAATCACGGTGGTGCTGCCGTCGGGCATCTTGAGGGTCTTGAGGATATGCGCCATCGTACCCACTTCGTAGAGATCCTCGGGTTTGGGGTCTTCGTTTTCCTTGCGCCGTTGGGTGTAGACCCCTATGGGTGTTTTTTCCTTATAGTGTTTCTTGATGAGGGTGAGCGATTTGTCGCGGGTGAGGGTAATGGGCAGCACCGCCCCGGGAAAGAGCACGTTGTTGCGCACGGGCAATACGGGCAATACATCGGGTACGTCGCTGCTCTGCATGGTTTCGCCCTCTTCCTTACCGATGAGAGGAATGAACTCGGTCTCGGCCTCGATGGTGCTGGCCAGTTCCTCAATCAAATCGCTTATCATATCTTTTCTGTTCATTTGCTTATGCATCTTCGCTTTGGGAGCGCGTGCGGTTCTCCACGGTCTGTTGGTAGACGCAGCGGAGAATGTCGGCTTCGCGTTCGGTAAATTCCTTGCCGCGACGCGCCCACACGGCCTTCGCGGTATCTATGGCGCGTTCCACGCGGTATGTTTCCTTACCCCACGTAAAGGAGGGGATGAAGTTCTTGGGAAAGCCCGCCGCAAACACATTGGCCGCCACGCCCACCACCGTACCGGTGTTGAACTGCGTGCCTATGGCGCTTTTGGCGTGGTCTCCCATAAAGAGGCCGCAAAACTGCAAGCCTGTCTTCACGAACTTTTCCTCGGCGTAGCTCCACACACGCACGGGACTGTAGTCGTTCTTGAGGTTGGAACAGTTCGTTCCCGCGCCAAGATTGCACCATTCGCCCAAAACCGCGTCACCCAGAAATCCGTCGTGCGCCTTGTTGCTGTACCCAATCATCACGCTGCTCTCCACCTCGCCCGCCACCTTGCAATGCGGGCCGAAGGTGCAGCCGCCGTAGATTTTCGCCCCTACCTTTATCAGGCTGTTATCGCACAACGCCAAGGGTCCCTTGAGGTAGGCGCCCGGCATGACGCGGCTGTTCCTGCCCAGATATACGGGGCCTTCGGTGGTGTCGATAAGGCAATGGTCCGCACGGGCGCCTTCCCCTGCATACAGGGGATAATCCCCCATACGGGTAATGCCCTCGCCCTGCAGCTGTGCGCTCGGTCGGCGCGCGGCCATGTCCGAAAGATCCTCTTCAATTTGCTTGCCATTATGGGTGAAGATGTCCCAAAGATGCCCTATTTGCAGGATTTTGCCAGTATAGGGTCTGAAAGTTCTGCCGTCTTGACAGAGGCCGCTTTCGTAGGAGGTGAGGCGGGAGCAATCCTGATAGAAGGCAATCCAAGGAAGGCCGCCTGTGTTCTCGGAGGAAGCGCCTTCGGGAACCAATATCTCATCGGGACGGAGTTTTTCAAGGGATTCCACCAGAGCCGCATCGGGAATAACGGAAGCGTTTATCATCAAACACTTACCCTCTCTCCCGGCCGGCAGGGCCGGAAACTTGCCTTGTAGATAATCCTCCACCCAAAAGCCCGCATCCTCGCCCAAAAAGCGGTTCCACTTCTCCTGCAAGGTAACGATGCCCACGCGGAGCAACGCCACGGGACGGGTAAAGGTGAGAGGCAACAAATGCCGGCGGACGTTTTTTTCGTCAACCAGCAGATAGGTCAATCTTTCCATAGGTTGGTGTTTCAACCGACGTTTAAGGGGTTCGCGCCTCCGTTTTGCGGAATGCGGAGCGCTACGGTATCATCGGGTACAAAAATAGCGGAAGTTCAGACATAAACTCCCGCTATCTTCGTATGGATTGGAAATACCGTGGTTATTTCGTGCTTTTCTTCTTGTCCAGCTGCGCCTTGTATTTGTTCATGAACTTGTCCACACGACCGGCCGTGTCCACCAACTTCACCTTGCCGGTGAAGAAAGGATGCGACGCACTCGAGATTTCAAGCTTCACAAGGGGATATTCGTTGCCGTCCTCCCATTGGATGGTATCTTTGGTCTGTACGGTCGACTTGCACAGAAAAGCATAATCGTTCGACATATCTTTGAATACAACAAGTCGATAGTCTTTCGGGTGGATGTCTTTCTTCATGGTTCAATTTCTGTTTTTAGGGGCGCAAAGATACGATTTTCTTTCGGCTTTGCAAATACCTTGGTAAAAATCGCGCAAAAAAGCGAGGGTGTCCGCTCCGTCGGCATAGTCGGACAAAGCGGGGTGCTGGGCGACGCCGAAGGGCAGATACCCGTTTCCCACCACACATTGCAGCTGTTCCCGCTGCAGCGAAAGTTCCTCCTCCACCTCCTGCCGTGTTCGGTAGGTTTGATAGTGCAGTTCGGACAACGGACTTTCGAGCGCGGTATCTTCGACAAGCAACAGGGTTCCCGTGTCGAGGAATTTTTGTCCGTTCACGGTCCTCAAGGCTTTCCGGGCGGCATAGGCGTGCATGTAGGCGGTATTCTCGCGCAAGAGTTCCCCCCGTTCGGAAAGGGTCTTCAGAAGCGGTTGGAAATCATAATTTTCAGGCACGTATACTTTCGATACGCTACGGCATCCCATGCCGAAATAGAGCAGAATGTCGTCGGCGAGGGCTTGCAACTCGCGGGGGGATTCCCCGCCCTGCAGCAGGGCGCAGGCGTGACGGCTGTGGCGCAACAGATGCGGGAGGTGGCGGAATTGCCGGGTAAAGAAGGCGTGACTGGTGTCGCTGCCTGTGGCGATGACCGCGTCGAAGCCTTCGGCGGGGATTTGTTCGACAAAGCGCACGGGGTCGGGTTCCTTAAGGTTCAAGCCCGAGCCGACGGGGGCGTTTTTCCGCAGTTCCCGATGGAAGAAGGGCAGCAGGACGGCGTCTTTGGAGGAGAGTTTCACAAGGAGGTTGCAACCTGCCATCAGGTCGCAGAGATAGTCGTGAAAGCCTACCAGGGGCAGGTTGCCGGCCATGACGAGCAGAACCGTGGACGGGGCGAGGGGAAAAGCGTTGCGATAGGGTTCCAGCCACGTCTGCAGGGCCTTTTTGTGGAGGTTGTTCCCCCATTCCCGCAGGGCGTAGCGCACTTGGGACGGGGTGAAGAAGGGATGCGCGGCCTCGGCTTCGGCCAAAAGCGCGGAGATTTCCGTTTCGGACACGGATTCCCCTCCAACCTGCCGCATCCTCCGGCCCAAGCGTTCGAAAGCTTCCACCCGTTTGTCAACATCGTAGATTTCCATAGCTCAAAGATACGGCAAATTCAAATTTTGTATCTTAGCCGTTTGTTTGAAATGTATGGAGGAATGGCAGGTTTTTGCGGGAAGCTATTTCATAAGAAGTTGAAATTCAAAGATGCGGAGGGGCTTGCTTTATGTGATGAGGCGTATAACCGTCTCAAGGAGGAGCAGACGGCCATCGCCATGCGTTTGCTGGCGCGCGACTACGCTTCCCTCCTGCCCGACGAAAAGGCCTTTTTGGAAGCGTACTCCAAGAGTGGCTATGTAAGGTAGTGTGCTTCTCACCGCACGCGGCTGAATAGGCCAAACGGTCGTGCTCCGTGCTGCAAAGTGCTTCGCATCCCGCGAGTTTTGCGCGTTGCTTCGGCCGAGCCTACGGCACGACGTGATGGGGGTGCCGCACGACACGTTTGGATGTGGGTCGGGAAGCGGCGGATAGGAAGTCGGCTTTTTGCGATTTGACGCACGTCGCGAAGCGACAAGTTATGAGCAAAAAACGAGCTTCCGTACAGCCGCGTGCGCAGGGCTGATAAATAGAAATGGTAAACAGTAAATCATACGAATGAAAGGTAAACGGCGACATTCGATTCTCGGCAATCTGTTCTTCCTGCTGGCCGCAGCGTCGGCACTGCTGTTCGCATGTTGCCCCGTGGCGAAACTCATTCCCCCTTCCACGGCCTTTCTCCCCTCCCTCCTCGGCTTCGCCTTCCCCCTGCTGCTCATTGTCAACCTTGCCTTGGCCATAGGCTATCTCTTGGCCGGACAAAGACGTTGCCTGCTCTTCCTTGTCTGTCTGTTGTGCAACTGGAACAACATCCGCACCTTCGTACAAATCAGGAAACAGGACGAACCCTCCGCACACCATGCCGGAAACACCCTCAAAGTGCTTTCCTATAACGTGCACCTCTTTGATTATTATACCGAAACTGGAAACCGGCGCGGCGACCTCAAGAACCAACTTCTGGCCTTTGTCGGCGATCAGGACGCCGATATACTCTGCTTTCAGGAAGTCTACGAAAGCCGCGACAACAGTTTTCTTTCCACCCCCACGCTGAAAAAAGCCGGCTATACCTACTCCACCCGTCCCGCCTCGCAATCGAGCTTCTTTTACGGAAACCGCATCTATTCCAAATTTCCCATTCTCCGGGAAGGCAGTATAGACGGCATGAGCCTGTGCGACATTGTTTTCGCCGATATATGGACCGGTAAAGACACCCTGCGCGTCTACAACATGCATCTGGCCTCCTACCTCTTCGACGAGGCCGACGCCACCTTTCTCGCCTCCCTCTCCTCGCTATCCAAACGCGACACTTATAAGGAAGGCTCCTCGCATCTTCTGCGCAAGATGAAGAAAGCCACGTTGAGCCGGGAACAACAGGTGAAACGCATTCTGCATCATATCGACAGTTCGAATGCCCCGGGCCGCGTGATGGTCTGCGGGGATATGAACGAACACCCCGTGGCCTACGCCTACACCCGTTTCACGAAAAAAGATTTCAAAGACGCCTTCGTATTGGCGGGAAAGGGAATCGGACAGTCGTATCAAGGCGTCTATCCGTCGTATCGAATCGATTATATCTTCAGTAAGGGAAATCTCAAGCCCTTGTATTTCACGACCCACAAAGTGGAATATTCCGACCACAAACCGGTTTCGGCCCTGTTCTCCCTGTAGCTTAGGCTGTCCAGATTTTCCACGCTTCTTCGGCCTGGATATGAAGCATTTCCAGACCGTTCCGCGTTTTGGCACCCTGTGCGGCGCATTTCTGCAAAAAGGCGGTCTGTTCGGGATTATATACCACATCGAAGGCGAAACAATCCGACGAAAGCACTTCGTAGGGTACGGACGGGAACGTATCCACCGCCGGCCACATGCCCAGCGAGGTGGTATTGACCCAAAGGCGGCAGGAACGGGCCTTTTCGGGAGTCAAGGTTGAATAGGAAAGAATTTCTATCGGCGAGAACTCTTTGTCTTTCAAATCTTCGCGTGCTTTTTCGGGTTCCCTGCACACCAACATATAAGGAATGCCCTTTCGGTACAACGCATATTGCACGGCCTGCGAAGCTCCGCCGTTGCCCAGCACCAAAGCCCTTTCGGGCGCGGAATCCCCCTCGGCCAAAAGCCCCTCCAAACTCTTCGAAAAGCCTTTGTAATCTGTATTATGGCCTACCCACCGGCCCGCCCGCACATCCACCACGTTCACCCCGCCTATGGCCCGCGCCGCCGGCGAAAGTTCGTCCAGATAGGGCATCACGGCCCGCTTGTAGGGAATGGTGACGTTGAAACCCCGGTAAATCTCCGCACGCTTCATCTCCTCGAAGCCCTGACTGCTTTCCATATCCAGGTTCTGATAGAGGCAGAGCGCCAGCCCTTCGCGCATGAACTTTTCGTTGAAGTAACGGGCCGAAAAAGAATGATCCAGAGGATGTCCCACAAGACCGAACCGCACGTAACCGGTCTGCAGGGCCGGCCCGTAGAATTCAAAAGGCTCTTCATCTTCGTCCCTCTCGGTATCGGGTGAGAAAGCCGGTGCGAAACCGTTCCGGATTTCAAGGACAGCGCTGTCGAAGAAATACAGCCCCGAAAAACGGGTGTCGGCATCCTCGCGCAGATATTGCCCTTCGGCGAACGCAAGCGAGAAATTCCGATACGCTTCTTCGTAATGCCCTTTTTCGTAGAAAAGCACCGCCCGGCACAAGGCGAACCACGGCACATCGGAACCGTTCTCCTCCCGGAAGAAGGCCAAGGCCTCGTTCACGGCCCATCCCCCTACCCGACAGGCTTCCTCCACGTAGGCATAGGCGTGGGTACGGGTCAGCGGCGCGGTCTCGATGGCCTTGCGGTGGAAGACAAGCGCAGGTTCATCCTCTCCCTTATAGGTGTGGTTATGTGCTATACCCCTGTATATCATGGCGATATTCTCCCGCTCGTCTTCAACGGACTCCACCTCGAGCGCCTGCAGGAAATACCGCATGGCCAGAGGAAGGTTGAAGCGGAAATGCGCCAGCACGCCCAGACGGAACAAGGCGTAGCGACGGGCCTGCGGATAGGTAAGCAACTTATTGTAATACACTTCCGCCTGCACGCGGTTTTCCGCCAATTCGTATTCGTGGGCGATGGACAGACGCACGGGCAGCAACTTGGCCTCATCGTCCCATCGCTTTTCCAACCCCAGATAGAATTCGAGCTGTCCGATATCCTCGTCTATGAACTCCATGAGATGCGACTTGCGCAAGAGAGATTCCTCGTCGGAGGGGTCGATGGCCAGAACAAAATCTTCGGCCTCCAAGGCCTGTTCGTAATTGCCCGCCTCCTCGGCAAGTTCGCTCAATGTTTTCCAATACTGTATCTTATAGGGATATTCCTTGAGCAGGCCACGTACGTATTCCATCGCCTCCACCAAGCAGTCGCTGTCTATGGCCAAGTCGATGAAACGGTTGCAGAGCTCCGCATTATCGGCCTGTGTCCCTAGGATTTTCTTCATGTGCCGCCAAGCTTCCTCACGTTTTCCCTCCGCAGAGGCCACTGCAGCCAACCCTATTTCCACATCCACCTCTTCGGCTCCGGTATCCCGCGCCTTCAGGAAAGATTGCGCCGCCTTCCCGAATTGCCCCAGAGCTTTCAGCGCATGACCTCGAATCAAATGAAGCTCATAGAAATACGACTCCACCTTTTCCGCCTCGGCAAGCAGTTCCAACGCCCGTTGCGCATATCCGTCCTCCATAAGGAGTTCGGCCTCCTTCAGACGCAGTTCGCTCGATTCGGGATAGCGTTCGCGGGCCTCGCGCATCACGTTCCGCGCACCCTTGTAATTCTCGTAAATGCCATAGGAAGCGATGATGGAAAGATATTCGTCCACATCGTAGAAACCGCTGATACCCTTTTGTTTCTCCTCGCGGTAGCGGTCGTAGAGCGCGCGGCTCTCTTCGTCCATATAGTTCTCGGCCGGATCCTGCATACCCCTCCTATCCTTCTACAAGTTCGCGGGCGGCCTGGAGCGCGACGGGGGTGACAGGCCCGTTGCTCAACATGGAGGCCACGCTTTCGATATGTTCCTGCGCGTTCAGGCGACGCATATTCGATACCGCCGCCCCGTTTTCGAGGGTCTTGTAAACACGGTAGTGCACATCGGCGGCTGCGGCAATCTGCGGCAGATGGGTGATGGCCACCACCTGCATGTAACGGCTCAGGTTCTTCATCATACGCGCCACCTTGGCCGCGATTTTGCCCGATACGCCCGTGTCGATTTCGTCCAAAATCAAGGTACCCAGAAGGCTGCCTTGATGAATGACCGATTTCACGGCCAGCATCACCCGCGAGAGCTCGCCTCCCGAGGCCACCTTCGCCATTTCCTGCAAGGGCGCGCCGAGGTTGGCCGAAAAAAGGAAGGCCACACGGTCACAACCTTCGTTTCCAAAGGTTTCCAAAGGCGAGAAATCGATTTCCAAACGGGCCTGCTCCATGCCCAACTCCATCAACGAGGCCAAAATGGCTTCCCTGAGGGTTTGGGCGGAGGCTTTCCGCGCAGCGGTGAGACAGGAGGACAGAAGATGCAAAGCCTCCTCCTCTTTCCGCACGGCTTCCGCGAGACGGGCTATTTCCTCTTCGGCGTTTTCGGAAAGGTTGAGTTGGTTCTGAAGGCTGTCGCGCAAGGCAATCAGGTCCTTCACATCCTCCACACCGTGTTTCTTCTCCAAACGGTAAATCGCATCGAGACGCTCTTCGTAGCGTTGTTTCTTGCGCGGGTCGCTTTCCACTTCTCCGAGCCACGTTTCCAAATCCTTGCGTAAATCATCGAGTTCGATGAGCAAGGATTCCCAGCGCGGCAGGTCGGCCGCCAGCGCGCTATGGTGGGCGGCGGATTTCTTCAAATCCTTGAGCAAGGAAGAAAGTGTGTTCATCACACCGTATTCCTCGCCCTCCAAGCGTGCCAGCCCCGAAGAAAACACCTCCTGCAGGCTCTCGGCATGGGAAAGCATCTCCAGTTCCTCTTCCATTTGCTTCTGCTCGTCGGGCATCAACTGCAAGGCCTCCAATTCCGAAAAGAGAAACTGATTGTAGTCGTATTCCTTACGGGCCTGGTCGCGTTCCGCTTCCCGCCGTGTCAATTCCTTGACGCAAGTCTGATAGCGCCTGAACCGTTCCTTGTAATCGTGCAGAAGGGTTTTGTCGGGCAGATAACTGTCTATCAGTTTAAGCTGAAAGGAAGCGAGGTTGAGCGCCAAGGTCTCGTGTTGGGAATGTATGTCGATAAGATTGGAAGACAATTCCTTGAGAACCGGCAAAGTAACGGGCGTATCGTTGACGAAGGCGCGCGACTTGCCCGCCGGCAGCACTTCGCGCCGCAGAAGCAAATCGTCGCCGTTTTCGTCCAAGTCGTGGCGTGCGAAAAACTCCTGCAAATCGGCACCCTGCAAGTCGAATTCGGCTTCGATGACACATTTACCCGTCTTGTCGAAGAGAATGCCCGAATCGGCCCGCTGTCCCAACACCAGTCCCAACGCTCCCAGCAGAATGGATTTTCCCGCACCCGTCTCTCCCGTGATTACGCAGAAACCCTTGTCGAAATCCATGTCCAGATGACGGATGAGGGCGTAGTTTTGTATGCGGAGTTTCTTTAACATAAGGGGCTTTGACAAACTTAGCGGGCGTTGTTGCCCAAAATCTTCTTGTAGGTGTTTACGTTGGCCGCGTCTATGCTCACCAACAAATCAAAGGCTTTCTGCCGTTCGGTCTGTTCGGCCGGCTGAAAGATATTCACGAGCTCGTCGGCACGCGACTCCATAAACAACTGTATGCAAGGCAGATTAGGCCGTCTGCGCTTGAGGTCGGCCAGTTGGGAAAGCGCCTCGGTAATGTTGACACGTGCCGTGGAAGGGTCGTCGAACATCATGTCCATGCCCAGGCGGAAATAGCGGTAGAGCACCTCGTGAATGGCCTGGTAGTTGGAATTGCTGTAGCTTTCCGAAATCCAATAACGGTTTCTTTCGTTGCGCTCCGACGAACGCCAGCCCTGTTCGGAAAGGCCCTGTGCCTGCAACACGATATTGTTGGCCTTTTCGTAGAAGACCGAGCCGCCCCGGGGAGCGAAGGAATCGAAATAATTGCCCAATATCAGGTAGGCGTAGAACGCCAGCGTGGCCGTGAGATTGGTTCCTATACTGTTGTCGCTGAATTCAATGGGGTCGTTTTGAACGTAGGTGAACGAAAAGTCCTTGTCTACGGTGTTGAGCAGCAGGCTCGTATAGGTGGATTTGTAGCAGGGACGGCGCAACTGTACGGAAAGATAGGCCTTTACCTGCCCGTTGCCGCTGTTGTACTCCTGCACGTCGATGGTCATGGAGCAGGGTATTTTTTCCTGCGGACGGAAATTGAGGTTCGTCCAGCGGCGGCCGTTCATGAATTGGTTGAGCACGGTGGAAAGGGTCTCGAAAACGCTCTTGTCGCCGGAAGTCACTTTGGTGGTGACGATGTTGACTTTGCAGTCCAGTTCCTGCGCCCTGCCGAAAGGTGTGAGGCCGAAGAGGAAAGCAAGGGTGAGAAGGGCTGTGATTCTTTTCATTTCGTCAATTTCGTTTCGATGTAATCGGCGATGCGGGCGGCCACTTCTTCCTTGTCCTGCAGTTCCTGCGGAACGATGTCGCCGTTGCGGCCGAGCAGACAGACGCGGTTGGTGGGGGTGCCGAAACCCGCTCCCGCGTCGCGGAGGCTGTTGAGCACGATAAGATCGGCGTTCTTGGCCGTGAGTTTGGCCCTGGCGTGTGCCATCTCGTTTTCGGTTTCGAGGGCGAAGCCCGCCAGATATTGGCCGGGGCGTTTGTTCTGTCCCAATTCCTTGAGGATGTCGTGCGTGCGTATGAGCTTGAGGTGCAGGTCCGCATCCGTTTTCTTGATTTTCTGGGAAGAAACCGATTCGGGCGTATAATCGGCCACGGCGGCCGAAAGGATGCCTATATCGGCTTTCGTCCACAATTCCATGCAGGCTTCATACATCTGCAAGGCCGAAGCAACCTGAACCGTCTCGAAAGGTTCCGACTTGGGGTGGGCGGACATGGGACCGCAGACCAGATGCACTTTCGCGCCGCGCTTCTGGAATTCATCGGCGATGCAGCACCCCATAAGACCTGTGGAGGGATTGGAAAGGTAGCGGACGGGGTCCAAGGCCTCCTGCGTGGGGCCTGCCGTCAGAAGCACGTGTTTGCCGTTGAGCGTGCTCTCCTCAAAACCGGTTTCGAAAAACACCTTCAGAAAGTGGCGCAGGATTTCTTCGGGCTCGGGCATTCTGCCCTCGCCTTGCGTGCCGCAAGCCAGAAAACCGCTTGCGGGAGGCATCACCGCCACGCCCCACGCCCGCAATCTGTCGAGATTCTCTTGGGTGGCGGGATGACGGTACATGCCGCTGTTCATGGCCGGTACAACCAGGGTCTTCTTGCCATAGGCGTTGAAGAGCGTGGTGAGGGCGTTGTCGGCGATACCGTGGGCGAATTTGGCCAACGTATTGGCCGTGGCGGGCGCCACAAGTAAAAAATCCGCCCACTCGGCATAGCTGATGTGGGCGGTGGAAAATTCGTTCTCGCGGGCAAACATATCGCTGTAGAGCCTGTTCCCGGAAAGGGTCTCCACGCTCAAGGGCGTGACGAACTCCAAGGCGGCGGGAGTGCAGACACACCGCACTTCCGCCCCCTCCTTTTTGAGCAGACGTATGAGCGACAAAGACTTATAGGCGGCAATCCCGCCACAAAGCCCCAGAAGGATGCGTTTGCCTTTCAACAACATCACAAAACACTAAAGGTCGGACTCTTCTTTTTCGGGACGCTTGAAACAGAGCGAGCCGTTGAGCAGTTCCTGCGTGGCAATCAAGGTAGCCTTGGGCAACTGTTCGTAGTAGCGGGCCAATTCGATTTGTTCGCGGTTTTCGTAAATCTCGTCCACCCCGTCGGCCACCGCCGCCTGTTGCTGCGCCGAAAATTCGGAAATCTTGTTGACCAGTTCCTGACGCAGGGTCGAGGAAATCTGATTGGCGCGCTTGGAAAGGTCCACCACCGTTTCGTAGAGGTTGCCTGTCTGCTTGTCGAACTCGTTCATGTCGCGGGTAATCGCTTCGTGTGCCGCTTTGATTTTCTTATAATCCATAATGCTTATTGTTATTGCGCATATAATTGCGCACGCAAATGTACGAAAATTCCGCTATCGGGCCGCATCCAAATCCCGCAACATCACCTCCACGGCCTTTTCGATTTGCAAGTCACGGCCCTGCAACAAGGTTTCGGGCGTATTGTAGACCTCCACATCGGGTTGCAGCGGATAGTTCTCGATATAGCCGTCCTGATTCTGCTCTTTCCTTATCTGCGGCACCACACCCACCTGCGGGATGCCGAAAACGTAGCCGCCGGGAACGCTCTCCCACCAAACCGCCGTCATGGTGCCCGGCACGGGTGTGCCGATGATTTTTCCCAGCCCCAGCTGCTGATACACCCACGGCGTGCCGTGCGCATCGGAATAGTTGTTCTCGCACACCAACATGCAGGAGGGCTTGTTCCATTGGCTGTGCGGCTCGTCCGACACAAAGCGTCCGCGCGGTTCGAGTTGCGAATACTTCCTGCCGGCAAAGAGCACGGCTATATCGTCGTGCAGCCATCCTCCCCCGTTGTGACGGGTATCGATGATCACCGCCTCGCGGTTGCGGTTCTTGTCGTTGAGCAACTGGCGGTAGACCCAACGGTAGCTCGGCGAATTCATACCCTCTATATGCACATAGGCCAGTCTACCGCCCGAAAGCGAATCCACCAAAGCCTCGTTGCGCTTAATCCAACGCTGATAGAGAAGCGTTTCCGTCTTGCTTTCTGAAACAGGTTTCACCTTGATTTCAAATTCCTTGCCTTTTTTCGGCCGAATCGTCAGACGCACGCTCTTTCCCGTCTTGCCCTCCAATAAAGGATAGTAATCCCGCCCCGCCAACACGTCCACGCCGTCGATGCGGGTGATAAGGTCGCCTGCCTGCAAATCCTTGCCGCAGAGCTCCAAAGGACTGTTGTGCAGGATTTCGGCGATACGGATTCCATCGCCTTTATAGGCGGGGTCTTCGAAAAAGCCCAGCGAAGCGGTAGGCATCGCCGCCCGCTTGCCGCCGTAGAAGCGGCATCCCGTATGGGAAGCGTTCAATTCACCCAGCAACTCGCTCGCCAAGATAGAGAAATCGTAGCCGTTGCCCACATGCGGCAGGAAGGCGCGGTAGTTGTCGTATAGACCTTCCCAGTCCAAGCCACGCAAGGTGGTATCGTAGAATTTGTCCTTCACCTGACGGTAGATGTGCCGCAAGAGATACTCCCGCTGCTCGAAAGGACGGTCTTCGTGCCAGGCTTCGAAGTCCACGCCCGTAGACTGTCCTCCCTCCAAATTCACCTTCTTGATGCCGCCCGAAACCACCATATAGGCGTTCTCGCCGCCCGCATCCAAATCCATGCCCCCTGCCCGGCCTATATCGCTTATCTTCATTTCGGTCTTCCCCTCCACCAAATCCTTCACCCACAAGGACCGTTTTCCGTTGTAAGGAGCTATGTAATAGAGTTTCTCCCCTTTCTTGTCCATCACCATGTCGCCGAGATTGTCCGACACATAGGTCAGGCGCAGCGTGCGGTCCTCGAGGTGGTCGAAATCGAACACGAGGTCTTCCACCTTCTCGCTGCGGGCGCTGTCTTTCTTCCCGTCTTTGTTGTCTTTCTTATCCTTGTCTTCGGCTTTCTTCGCCAACTCCCTCTCTTCCTTGTCCATCAGGAAGTTTTCGAACGCGGTTTTGTCGAAAAACATCATATATACATCCTCTTCCGCTCCCCACGAACCATGACTGCGGTAGCCGCTCCGGTCGCTCATGAAAATCATGGCTTTCCCGTCCAGCACGAACTTGCCGTTATTTTCGGTATATCCGCTGTTGGTGAGGTTGTGAATCTCGCCGCTGCCGTCGGCCTTCACGAGGGCAAGGTCTTCGTGCAGCCAGCCGCCCGTGCCGATATAACCCGCCAGAATCCATTTGCTGTCGGGACTCCATTCGAAACTTTGGTCGCCGTCGGAATAGGAATATTCATATTTGCCGTCCATGGCGGTGCGCACCTTGCCGCTCTTGAGGTTGAGCACACAGATTTCGGTGCGGTTGCGCAGAAAAGCCACTTCCTTGCCGTCGGGGCTGTATTGGGGGTAGAAGCAGGGCGAAGGGTCGTGGGTGAGCCTTTCCTCCTTGAGCGAGGTGGCATAGGTGAACATTTCCTCGTCTTTATCCTGCAGGGAAGTTTGATAAATCTGCCAAACGCTGTCGCGCTCGGAGGCGTAGACCACGGCCCGTCCGTCGGGCGCGAAATCCACGCTCCTTTCGGTCTGCGGCGTATTGGTAAGACGGATCGTGGTGGCGTAATCCACCGAAGTGACATACACATCGCCTCCCAACACGAAAGCCACCTCCTTTTGCTTGGGCGACACACTCACCTCGGTGGCCCCGCTGCGGCGCACCGTCTTCACGATTCGGTCGATGGCGTTGTCGCTATGGATTTCCACGGCTATCTTCTTCGGCTCGCCTCTCTCTTCCAAGGTATAAATCTCTCCATTATAGGTGAAGCAAAGGGTACCGGTCCGTGCCACGCTCAGAAAACGTACGGGATACGTATGGAAACGGGTAATCCGCTCGGCTCCGCTCCCCTCTCCGACCTTCTGCCGGTATACGTTGAAGGTGCCGTCCTGTTCGCTCAGATAATAGAAATGGAGGTTGTCGGGCGCCCAGACGGGATTCAGGTCCTCTCCCTTGTAGGCGGTGAGGCGGGTGTGATGGCCGTCTTTGAGCAGATAGATGTCGCGGGTGACGCTCGAAGTGTGATGTTTGCGCCATATATCCTCATAGCCCTTTATATCCTGATAGAGAATGTCGCCCCGCGCGTTGAGGCTGATGGCGGCCATGGGCGAGGCCTGAAAAAGCGCGGGGCGGTGCCCCTCGAGATCCACCTCATACACTTGCGGATAGGTATGGTCGGGAAAATAACGGCTGGCCACGGTAGGCATACCGGCGGCCTGATACAATACGGTGTTGCGCGAAGTGAACGCAAGGGGAATCTCGTCGCCGCTATGGGTGGTGAGACGGGCGGGGTCGCCGCCCTGCACGCCGGTGACATAAATGTTCAGACCGCCGTCACGGTCGGAGGCAAAAGCGATTTTCTGTCCGTCGGGGCTCCATACGGGGCGGGTGTCGTAGGCGGGATGCGAGGTGAGACGGAAAGCTTGTCCTCCCTCCGTGGGCATAAGGTAAATATCTCCCATGTAGCTGAAAGCGATTTGCTTGCCATCGGGCGAAATAGCGGGATAGAGCAACCATTTGGCTTCCTGCTCCCGAGGTTCGGCAGGCACCTCCTTGGCGGGCTTGGCATACATGGGCATAAAAGCCCCAAAACTGCATAAAAGCAGTGTGGAAACGAGTATCTTTTTCATGGTTCCATGTTTTTTACGTGTGCTGAATTCCGGCCCGCAAGATACGAAAAAAGGGGGTTGCACGTTGTGCAACCCCCTTTTCTTTATAGTCCTTTTCAAAATTATTCGGCAGGAACTTCAGCGGGAGCTTCGGCAGCTTCTACGACTTCGGTGTCGGCAACAACGCCTTCGCCCTCTTCTACTACTTCAATAACTTCTTCGTTGGCACAGGTTTCGGCGGTCTTGTTGCATTTGCAACCTACGAACGCGAACGAAACCAAAGCGGTCAAAAGGATGACTTTTTTCATGATGGTTTGTTTTTATAAGGTTATCTATTTTCTTTTCTGTGTTTTACAAAGCCTGAAAGTTCTCCGGCNGTGAAAAACGGGCACAAAGGTACTTCTTTTTTCNTTNTCAACAAGTTTTGTGTAAANAANTTCTTTCTCCCCTCCTCTATCTCCAACTCAGCCCCACCGCAAGACGGAGGCCCACCNAGAGGCTGTGCAGGGA
>JAAVBQ010000032.1:53829-73941 GCA_014803485.1 bacterium
GTTNGCCCGANGCCGAAACCAGACCGNTGTGGTGNCGCAGNCANCCCGAAACNNNNGCNTCGTAGGTNATCGGATATATCGNNNCGNCCGCCTCNCCNTNGTNNATGTTNCGCAGGCCGTAGTCGGCNAANANGCCCACNTCCNAGAAACGGCACGCNCCCNCCTTTGCCCTTGCCCTGCCCNTGNGGNCGCANCGTGATGCCNAAATCCACGCTCACCGCCCAGTCCGTGCGCAGTTTCAGGCTGCCGTCTCCGTATACCGCCTGTCCGTTCACAAAGCCGTGATCGGGCATATTCTCAAAGGGTTCGGGGTGTTNTTCAAACTTGCCCGAAGTTTTCAATTCGCCCNTNAAGCGGCTGTAACGTNNCCNNNAGCGGAAANCCCNCCTTGACACCCGCCCCGAAGGAGAACCATTTGACGCGGAAGCGCAACATCAGCGGAATATTGACATAGGTGGCCCGTTGCTCCGTTTGCTCGTTCTGCATCGTCACCAAAAACGTGAACGGCTCATTCCCGAACATCGGGTCGTTGTCCTGCGCGGCCACGGCGTAGCTCCGCTCTCCCACGCGGTAGGAAGAACGCAGAAAAGAAAACTCCACCCCGCTGCCGATGCCCATGTAGGGCAGAAAATAGAAGTCGTAGTTCACGCCCACGCTTCCACCCGCTCCGGCCCTGTATTTGGCGTTCTCCANACTGTAGAGCATCGTGCCCAAGCCCCCTTTGCCCGTCACCGACAGACGGTGCCGGCGGCCGTCCGCCTCTATCGTGTTGGCCGCATGCAGACCCGTAGCNGTCAACAGCAAAAGCATTATGTATATTCCTGTCCTTTTCATTCCGTCTCCTTTCTTTTATTCCACAAGTTCTTACTTATTGCACCANCAGTTTTCCCGTGGCAGTCCATTTGCCCTTGCCGTCGTGCACGCGCACCACGTAACTGCCCGGCTGCCAGTTGNCACGCAGCGTGTGGGTTCTGTTAAACGCCTTTTGATACACGGGCTTGCCCAGTCCGTCGAACACCTCGATGGTCCCCTCCGCATCGGGCTTGCCGTTTACGCTCACCTCCACCGTTTCGCCCGCCGTCGTGGGATTGGGGCGCAGCTCCAGCGAAAAGNCCTTCGGNTAGCTCTTGCGCTTCACCCCGCAGCTCTGCAACTTCAGCCCGTCNGAGGCACGCTCCAGCAGCACCGCGTAGGTGTCCGTGGAACGCAGGTAGGGCTTGACGTAGATATACGGCCTCGTTTCCCCGTCCATCGGCTCCCCGTTGCGGTACCACTGGTAGCCCGAGAATTCGTAGCCCCCGTTGTATTCCGCCACCAACACCGCCAATACGTCGCTCCACTTCTGCACGATGATGTCGGAGGGATACGGTATCTCGAAAACGAGGTCGTCCACCGTGGCGTAGCAGCCCGTGCCGTCCGCCTGACGCAGACGCAGGCCGTAGCGGTCGGGGCGTGCGGTGGGCGGCAATGCGATATGCACCGTCTGTTGGNCCGNGGAGGCNACCGCCAGNGTNGTGTCGCGGAAGCCCGCCGAAAGCGCCGCAGGGTCGAATGCCAGNCGCAGGTNTNNGGGCGNGCCCGNNTCNNTNNNNTANGANAANGCNATNTCCGANGNNCCGCAGGGCGGCGCTATGGTGTCCACCACCGCAATCCGCGCCGTGTTCTCTCGAATCTGTACCTGAAGCCGCAGCACGCTGTCGCAGCCTGCCGCNCCCGTCATCCATATCTCGTGCTCACCCTCTCCGTAGACATCTCCTTCATACACTATCGGCAACGAATCGCCGCACACCTCGTAACGCAACACGCTCTCCGCCGGCGGGGCGGAGCCGAACACCGCCTCCACCNNGCAGTCNCCGTGCAGGTTCTGCAGGAGATAGCGGCTCTGCGGAGNCACGTTCCNNCCGTCTATCTTCAGGCTGTCCAACTTNTTGCACGCCGAGGCCGTGAAATCAAGCCACAGCCTGCCGTCNTCCCGCAATGTGGTGTCCGTCACGTTCGCCATGCCCGCGCCCCTTACNCGCACGCTCACCNNNTANTGNTGCCACCGCCGCGAGAGGCTGTANTCNCGCACGCTGTCGCAGCCCNCCNNNGTAACATANCGNTCGNNCTTATTGCCGAAGTTTTCCATTGGCACACCCTCTACCCNGTACGGCAACTCTTCGGCATAGCAACTGTCTACAAAGGTGGTGTGATAGGAGGGATTCAGATATAAATGAAGGCGATACACCGTATCTTTAGAGNCCTCCGTGCCATCGCCCCAAACCGGATCGTAATTCCAGCCCTCGTTCCGTGCATAGGAATTTACCATTTTCACCGAATCTCCCTGACAAATCGTATCATATCCGATATCTATGGTTACCAGCGTTCTTTCCTTAAGCGTCAGATACACATGCTTATGAAACTCTCCTTTCCATGCCTCTATCCGNACNACGCTGTCCTTGTCNACGGGTATCCGCACATAGCCCGAATCTCCCACTATCTCCACCACATCCGGAGACAATGAAATCCANCGCACCCCGTAATTCGTATCCACATAGAACGGCTGACTCACGTTATCCGCGTTCTCGCCCGGATAGAGCAATATCGGAGAAGCCGCCAAGCGCCCCGNCCTCTCGTCCATATGCCGCAGACGCGGATAGAAGCCGTCNTCNAAGATNAAATCCTCNTCGGCGCTTTCNCCCATCANGTTGCGCATGAACGCAGAGTCGATCAGTTGGCGGCTCTCGAGGTTGTAACCCTTCGCCCATGCCTCTGTGGGCAATTCTATATCCGGCACCAGATTCTTGTCGTTGAAATAGGAAACGGATTTCAGGGACGCACCCGTGGCTCCCGTTACAAGTTTCTTATTCTGTCCGAAATTAAATATGTTCGAAATTTCTATATCTCTGATTTGACTGTTATTATATACGTAAACACACTCATTTCCCCCGCTTCCCCAAAGTATNAGNTTTTTTGATGTCTGNAACACGGAAAAGACTGNNNTCCGAGAGGNNAGCATATCGCTAAAANGTANNCANTTCNTGAACTGAAANGGNAANAANGNNGANGNTATGGGATAAGAAATCANGGNAGGTCCGGCATTATCGTAGTNTATCGTGANNGCATCNTAAAAAGCATAATTCAGNCCCNCCNNTTCGTGNANTTTNGTCCCCAGCATGTGGAAATTTGCCATCTCTACNNTGGNNNNCCCACCCCAAACATCAAAATAACCTATNTTATACANGATTTTNTCATTNCCNTNNAANNNGGAAAGNTNTCTGGGCANNCGTTTTGTCGTATTGTTGATACANGCCAAATCAAGATCATTCTGTAAACTTATCGTGTAGATTGTCATCTCGGAATTTTCAGAAAACAACTCTTCGGCTTTATACACTTGCACGTATGTACCGTCTCTGCTTCCGTAGGGATCCTCCGCCCTACCGCTCCACGGTTCCACTTCCCGAAAAACAAAGAGGAAAGTATCAACCGATTCGGGCAGTCCATACCGATAGTAATGGAGCGTATCATCCCTCTCTGCATAAATGCTGTCCCGCGATACCCGCAGCATGGAGTCACGCGCTATTCTGTTTCTATAAATCAATAGGCTGTCTAAATAGAATTGCTTTCCCGGCTTGATACGGAAATGAAGTTCCGGGTCGCCTTTAACTTCGGATACATATACCCCGGTTCCTTGAAAAGATTTTTCAAATATACGGACAACCCCGTCTCCCTTTATCTCTATCTGTATTTTTTGCGAAAATGCATAAGAAAACATAAAGAGGAAAAGGGCTATGGCGGTCCAACGGAAACTCTTACAAATCCACATGCAACTCCTGTTTTTACAACAATCTGCAAATATACTGATTTTTACATTAATATTAAAATCGTCAGTCCTTGTTTATAAGATGGATTTTTGTTAAATTTGNGCTCCTTTTTGGGCNTGCTTGNAAAGCNTCTCAAAATGTGTNTTTTAGTTGTTGATTAAACAAAATTCAGTATAGAAAATGGCTATTATCGCTAAAATCAGAAAGCATGCCGGTTGGGCCGTAGGGCTTATCGGCGTTGCCATTGTGGGATTTGTAGTTCAGGATGCCTTCGGAAGACGGGGCCAGAGCGCGCCTCCCTTGGCCGTTATCAATGGCGAAACGGTGTCTTACAATCTGTTTACCGAACAGGTGGACCAGATTACCGAACAATACAGACGTGCCCAAGGAGCCGATGTCAGGATTTCCGAAGAAGATATGAATCAAATNCGTGCCATGGCCTGGCAGNGGATTCTGNGCGATTANCTGCTGAACGAAGCNTGCGAAAGAGTGGGTCTCTCCGTCAGCGCGGACGAAATGAACGATATGTACTACGGGCAGTTCATCAGCCGCTATCTCTACCCCTACTTCACCAATCCGCAGACCGGCGAATACGACCGTATGCAGGTGATGAACATCATCAACAACTTCGACCAGCTTTCCGAACAGGATCAGATTGCGTTGCTCGATTTGGAAAAGGTGATCAAGAACGAACGCCTCAAGGAAAAATACTACGTGCTCGCCTCGCAGTCGTACTATATGCCCAAGGNTTTGGCCGCCATGGAACTGGAANTTCAGGCTCCGGTCTATACCGCCCGCTATGTGGAACTTCCCTACGCCGAAATCGCCGANGCCGACATCACGCTTTCCAAGGCCGACTATCAGAAATACTACAACGGGAACAAGTTCCGTTTCCGTCAGAACAAGAGCCGCAACATCGACTATGTGGTGTTCGATGTGACGCCCACGCCGCAGGATATGGCCGACATCGACCGTCAGGTGGCCGAGCTCTATGCCGAATTCCANACGGAAGAGAATATCCCCGACTTCGTGAACGCCGTTACTTCGGGCGACCGTTTTGACAGCATCTACCGCAACCAAAGCGAGATTATGCCGGGTTGGGACACCTTGTTCCGCACCACGAAGGGCACTTTCATCGCACCCCGCCGCATNGGCCGCACCTATCAGATGGCCAAGNTGATGGACGTGCANATGCGTCCCGATTCGCTTCACATCAACCATATCTTCCTCTCCTATACCGAAGCNGGTAGTCAAAGCGGCCGCAACAAGGANCAGTCGAGACGTTTGGCCGACTCGCTNGTGGCCGTCATCAACGCCTCGCCCTCCACGTTCCCGCAACTGGCCGCGCAATATTCCGAAGATCCTTCGGCCGCGCAGAACGGCGGTGATATGGGTTGGCAACGCGACGGTTATTTCGTGGGATTCCTCAACCGCGCCATTCTGTCCACTCCGCAAGGCCGTGCCACGATGGTGGAAGGCCCCAACGGTTTCCANGTNATGTATGTGGTGGAAAAGACCGCGCCTGTGAAGAAGGTGCTGGCCGCTATCGTATCGCTTCCCATAGAGCCGAGCGAAGCCACGACCAAGGCCGTGTACACNCAGGCCAACCAACTTCTCGGACAATGCAAGGGCACGTTGGCCGGCTTGGATTCGGCCGCCGCCCGCATGGGAGTTCGGGTGCGTCAGTCTGCCAGCGATGTGTTGGGTGTGGCGCTTCCCGGTATTCCCCAAGCGCGTGAGGTGGTGCGTTGGGCCTACGACAAGAGCAGCAAGGAGGGCCGTGTGGCCGACCGGATTTTCGAAATGGAGAACCGCTATGTGGTGGCCGGTCTGCGCAGCATCAACGAAACCGACTATATTCCCCTCTCCCGCGCCATGGAAATTCCGCAGGTGGAATACTTGGTGAAGCAGGACAAGAAATTCGACGAATTGGCGAAAAAGATGATGTCGGCTTCCACGCTCGAGGAACTCGCCTCGAAACTGAATGTGGAGGTGGACACCGCTTTCGGTCTGTCGCTGGGTGCCTACCCGCTTCTGGGCAATTCGGCGGAACCGGTGGTTCTGGGTGCGATCTGCGGTCTGCAGCCNGGGGTCCTTTCCGAACCCATCAAGGGTAATTCGGGGGTTTATCGCGTGATGGTGGAAAAGGTGGACGAACCTGCCGTGGAGGCTTCGCAAATAGACAATCTCGTGCAGATGCGTCAGAACCAATTCTCGCAGGCGGCGGCCAACTATGTGGGCGTGGCCTTGGAGAAAGCGGCGACCATCAAGGACAACCGCGGATTCTACTTCTAAGATTTCTGTGATGATACAGGAGGGCACCCCGTCGGGGTGCCCTTTTTTTTGTATGTTTGCAACCCTATTAATTAAGGAGTGCGTATGCCGGAATCCATCCATACATCGGTGCAGCTGTTCGACGACAATCTGGCGATGTTCACGTCCATGCTCCGGGATATCGGGGAGGCGGAAAAATACATCTATCTCGAGACTTTCCGCTTCAACAACGATTCCATAGGCCACAAATTCCGCGACGCCCTGACGGCGAAGGCTCGGGAAGGACTGGATATCAGNCTTTTGGTAGATGCCTACGGCACCAAGGAATCCGATTTGTTCGACGCGTTGATTGCCCAAGGAGGCAAGGTGATTTATTTCAAGAAAATCAANTTCTTCGTTTCGAACTCCTTTGCCCGCAACAACACCCGCAATCACCGCAAACTGCTTCTCATAGACGACAGAATCAGTTATATAGGATCTTCCAACCTCACTTCCTACTGCCTGAACTGGCGCGACCTGAACCTGCGGCTCGAAAATCCCATTACGCGCAAGNTCAAGGGTTGCTTCCTGCGGAACTGCGCTCAATACAAGTTCTACGATCTGGTGCCTTTCGAAAAGATAAAGACGGTGAACTATCATGGGTTCGGCATCGTTCAGGACACGCCCACNCGCTATTTCCAGTCGGTGCGCAATCAGATGCTTCACCTTATCGAGAATGCCAAGAGCGAAATNCTCATAGAGACNCCCTACTTCCTGCCGGGGCAGAAAATCCGCAAGGCTTTGGTGCAGGCGGTGCAGAGGGGGTGTGAAGTGGTGCTGCATCTGCCGCTCCATTCGGA
Source organism: bacterium (assembly GCA_014803485.1). Classification (GTDB taxonomy): domain Bacteria; phylum Bacteroidota; class Bacteroidia; order Bacteroidales; family P3; genus Pullibacteroides. Next base: position 60,746 of record JAAVBQ010000032.1, read on the forward strand.
TGTGGTTTTGGTGGATATTCTGTCGCGCAAGTATTTCGGTCCTTTGTATAAGGCGGGGGTGAAGCTGAAGTTCTATACGCGCGATTTGCTCCATGCCAAATGTATGCTGGTGGACGGCAAGCGTTTTTTCATGGGTTCGGCGAATATGGATTACCGGAGTTTCCGGTTGCAATACGAGATTATGCTTTACGGAATTGAGCCGCAGATTGTGGACTTGTTGCNGAAGCATATCGAGGGCACACAGGCGCATTGCGTGGATTTCGACTACGAGAAGTGGAAAACCACCCCGCTGATAAACCGCCTCCTCGAATGGCTCCTCACCCCGTTCAGGCATTTGTTTTGATTAAAAAAATATATTAATATGAACAACGATTTGCAAAACCTCAAGCCGCAGATTCTGTGGCACTATTTCGGTGAAGTGCTCCGCATTCCCCGTCCCTCCAAGAAAGAAGAGAAAATCCGCGCCTACCTCGTGGATTTCGCCCGCCAACACAATCTGGAATGCCACGAAGACGCCACCGGCAACGTCCTTATCCGTAAACCCGCCACCCCCGGCCACGAAAACCGCCCCGGCATTGTCCTGCAAAGCCATATGGACATGGTGTGCGAGAAAAACGGCGACTCCACGCACAACTTCGACACCGACCCCATAGAAGCCTATGTGGACGGNGACTGGGTGAAAGCCAAAGGCACCACCCTCGGCGCCGACAACGGCATGGGCGTGGCCACCCAACTNGCCATCCTCGCCTCGAACGACCTNGAACACGGCCCCCTCGAATGCCTCTTCACCGTGGACGAAGAAACCGGCCTCACCGGAGCCTTCGGCCTGCAACAAGGCTTCCTGCAAGGCAAGACCCTGCTCAATCTCGACTCCGAAGACGACGGACTGTTCTTTATCGGCTGCGCCGGCGGCATCGACACCGTGATTAAATTCCCCTACCGCAAGGAGCTCATCGACCCCAAGCTGCAATATTTTCAGATTCAAGTGAAAGGACTTGCCGGCGGACACTCCGGCGACGACATCAACAAAGGACGCGGCAACGCCATCCAACTTCTGGCACGCCTGCTCTATAGGTTGGACGAAGCCTCGCCCCTGCGCATCGCCTCGTTCAACGGCGGCAACCTCCGCAATGCCATCGCCCGCGAAGCGGTGGCCTGCATCGGAGTCAACCCCGACCAAGCCGCAGGGCTGGCGAACGAGGTAGCCCGCTTCAAAAAACTTTTCACCGAAGAATACAAGGCCACGGAACCCGCTTTGGATGTGGTNCTTACAGAAATCTCCAAACCCGAAATCCTGATGAAGCAGGAAGACGGACGCGCCCTCATCTATGCCCTCAACGCCTGCCCGCACGGCGTATTGCGCATGAGCGACGAAATCAAGGATTTTGTGGAAACCTCCACCAACCTCGCTTCGGTGTCCACCCAAGACCGCTTCGTGCTGATATGCACCAGTCAACGCTCGTCGGTGGAAAGCGCCAAACACTTCGCCGCGCAACGTGTGGCCGCCTGCTTCAAGGCCATAGGCNCGCAGACCGAACACAGCGAGGGTTATCCCGGCTGGAAACCCAACGCCAACTCCCCTATCCTGAAACTGGCTCTGGATACCTTCCGCGACCTTTTCCACGAAGAAGGCAAGGCGCTTGCCATTCACGCCGGTCTGGAATGCGGTCTGTTCAGCGAGAAGTATCCCGGCATGGACATGGTGTCCTACGGCCCCACGATGCGCGGCGTGCACTCGCCCGACGAAAGAGTTTTGATAAGCACCGTGGAACGCTTTTGGNAACTTACCGTGGAATTGCTCAAACGGTTTTAACCCCGGTTTTCATGTTGCGTATCTTTTCTGAAAAAAAGGCCGTTGTCTTCGCCGACACGCTCGGCGAGGNCANGGGCCTTTCCGAATTTGTCTTTCAAAACGCGGAAGACTTATACGATTTCGTGATGCGGGAATTCCGCCCCAAGATGCCCGCCGACGCGCGGGTGCTCCTCAAGAACGACAAGGGCGGTTTTGTCCGTGCCGAAGAGAGTTTCCGCGCGTTCTGCACGCGCACGGGAATCCGCGAGGCGGCGGGAGGCTTGGTCAAGACCCTCGACCCGGCCCTGAGCGAACCCGAATACCTCTATATCTATCGCAATGCGATGTGGGATTTGCCCAAAGGCAAGAAAGAAGAGGGCGAGAGCGCCGAAGAAAACGCCTTGCGCGAAGTGATGGAAGAGACCGGCCTGAGCAATCTCAAACTTCTCCGTTTTTTGGAAAACTCCTACCATTTTGTGGATTTGGGCAGGGAAAACACCATTGTCAAGCAGACTTCGTGGTTCGAAATGCAGACGGACCGCANGCAGACCCCGGTTCCGCAAACCGAGGAAGGTATCCGCGAAGCCCGTTGGCTCACCCGGGCCCAAGTACGCGACAGACTTCCGTTGATGTATTCCTCCATCGCCGCCCTCTCGCACGCCTACTTTCAATAAGCGCTTTCGGAGGCCCNGNNGCGGGCGGCGGCCATTTTCCCGAAGAGAATCTCGAGGGAACCGGAAGACGGAGAAGCNATATGGGAATCGAGGATGTTGCCCTTGTCGTCCACAAGGAAGAAACAGGGGAAACGTCCCGCATCGATACGGCGGATCCAGTCTATGTTTCCGTTGAAATGCAGATACGGCCACGGCAGATGGCGTTGACGGGCATCGTGCGCATAGCGGGCGCGGCTNTGGTCGCAGTTTATCACGAAAATCCGCACGGCTTCGTGCACATCNTCCCCCGCCTTGNTCCAAATCCTTTCCAGACGGTTCAGTTCGTTCCCGCAGTCGGGGCATAGCGTGTAGTCGGCNCGNACNAANACNAAATAATGGAANTTTCCNNTTTCCANNAGNGCGNNNANNGAAAGNGTGTCGCCNNTNGNNTCGGTCAATTCCACTCCGGTAAAATAGTTCCGCACATAGCGTTCCCGTCTCTTTTCCAACAAACGCGTCGCCGTTTCCCGGTGGGACACGAATTTGGCCTCCCGGCTCAGATAATCCACCGACAACGTTATCGCNCGCGGGTCTATGCGCCCGCCGNCCCACTCCTGCGTCAGGGCATAGAGCAATACCCATTCGCGCAAGGCCTCGTTGCGCAGGGCGTAATCGAGCCCCATGCTGTCGGAAAGCGCCTTGANGCGCGTCCCCACCTCCAAGGCCGTATCCTGAATAAGCCGCCNCACCTGATTATAAGATAGAAAACGATTCGTGGCGAAATAGTCGCCGAAAAACTGCCGCANNAAATCGGCCTGCGCNGGGTTATCGGCATCCACCGGCTTGCCGTCCACATAGCGGTCGAAGATTTCACGACGCGACAGCAAGCCCGAAAAATAGGCCAGAAGCGCTTCGGAATACGTACGGTAGGTATTGAAATAAGGCGATGCGCAAGCACCGAATTCTTCTTCCGCCCGCGTGAGGAACCTGCGTACGGGCAGTGTGTCCTTTTTCAGGTAAATCCGCTCGAAATCCTCTCCCAGCATACGGTTGTAGAGATAGGAATAACGGCTCAGAAGATAGTTGAGCTCCGTGGTGTCGCACCTTCCGACAGAATCGGTGAGTCGGTAGCGCAATTCGGGCAGACGGTTCGAAGGGATGAAGGCGTTGAGCCGTTCATCGGTGAAATAGTCGAAATCCTCCATCTGCAGAAAGTAGGTTCTCCCCCGCTCCACAAAAAGACTTCCGCTGTAATAATCGATTTCGAAATAGGTGGGCAGCACTTCGAAAACCTCGTCGGTGGCCAAGACGAAACGTCCGTCCGCGCCAATCACGGCCCGGTCGAGCTCCAGCCGCACGTCCGAAAGCATATCCGCATCGGCATACCACACAATCTGCCGCCCCTCGGCTCCTTTCGCCAAACCCGCCACCCGCGCGGTATAGCCCACGTCGGGAAGTTCCTGCGCCGAGGCGGACAGCACGCCGAGACACAGCCCCCACGCACATAAGAACCTACAGATTCTCATATAAGAAACGGGTTAGTTTGTGATAGAGATGCCGCCGAGCCGAACCGTCCTTGCCCTCCATGCCGTGATTCTTGTTCGGATAGAGCATCATATCGAAAGGTTTGTTCGCCTTCTGCAGGGCCGTCATCATCTCTATGGCGTTCTGCACATGCACATTGTCGTCGCCCGTGCCGTGCACCAGCAGGTAGGCTCCCTGCAACTTGCCGGCGTAGTGAAGCGGTGAGTTGAGCTCGTAGCCGTCGGGATTCTCCTGCGGCGTGCGCATGAAACGCTCGGTATAGACATTGTCGTAGAACTTCCAGTGCGTGACGGGCGCCACGGCTATGGCGGCCTTGAACACGTTCCCACCCCGCAAGAGGCAGTTGGACGACATGAATCCTCCGTAACTCCAGCCCCAAATGCCGATGCGCGAGGCATCCACATAGGGAAGTCCGCTCAGATAGCGCGCCGCAGCCACCTGGTCTTCGGTTTCATAACGCCCTATCTGCATATAGGTGCATTTCTTGAAGGCCTCGCCCCTGCCGCCGGTGCCGCGATTGTCCACGCACACCACGATATAACCCTGCTTCACCAGCATCTGATACCAGCAATAGTCGGTACTCTGATAGGGCCGGAGCGAATTGCACACTTGCTGCGAGCCGGGACCGCCGTAGAGGAACATCAACACGGGATATTTCTTTCCCTCGGCCGCAGGCGTGCCGATTTCGGCGGGCTTCATGATCCACGCCTGCAGATACACCTGCCTTTTCGGACCGGCTGACGAATCCTCCCCCTTGTCCTTCCTTTCGAAACGGTGACGCCCGAAGCCCGTCCGCTGCATGAACGCATTGTTCTCCACATCGGTAAGGGGTACGGGAATGCGCAGAAATTCCTTCTTCACAAAGCCGTAACGTTGCGCGGTCTGCTCAAAATGATTGTTGGCCAAGATACATTCCACAAGCTGTTCCTCCTCGGGCCCTATATAATAGAGGTAATAGCTCGCGGCCTGATTGGCGTTGGAGTGCTCCACAATCATATAGCTGAAATCCTTGTTGAACCAAGCGTGCGTGGAACCGCCTTTGCGCTGCATATCCAAGGCGGGGCGGCGGAGATTGCTTCCATCCAAGTTCACGCACATCAGGTCGAGATTGGCGGGAGAGGAATAGGCGGCCTGGAAGAAAACGCGGTTGTGCGCCTCGTCCACGCCATAGAGAGCGGTAACGTCATACATGCCGGGGGTAAGCAGAACACCCTCGGCATCGGTCCCGTCGGTCTTATACAGATAGAGATGCCTATAGCCGTCGCGTTCGCTGGAGAGCAACATGCGCGAACCGTCGGCAAAGAAGTGGATGTCGTCGCTCACCTCCACATAGGCCGCATTCCGTTCTTCGTAGAGGAGCGTCTGCGTGCCGTTGTTCTCCAACGCCCAAATCCTCAGGTGGTTCTGATGACGGTTGAGCGTATAGAAGATGAGGCGGTCGCCGCCGGCCTGATAGAACATCCTCGGCAGGTATTCCACCGAGTCGGCCTGCAAGGCCACCCGACGCGCGGGGGCGGCGGACTTGCCGTCGGCCTGCAGCTCGCGCGTCCACAGGCTCACTTTCGAGTTCTCCTCGCCCGCTTTCGGATATTTGTAGCGATAGGTCTGCGGATAAAGATCTCCCCAGACCGTCATATCATATTGCTTCAAAGCCGATTCATCGAACTTGAGCCACGCCACCGCCTTGGAGTCGCCCCGCCAGTCGAAAGCACGCGTAAATCCGAATTCCTCCTCATACACCCAATCGGTATGTCCGTTGCGGATTTCGTTTTCCTTGCCGTCGGTGGTGATGGCGTAGATTTCTCGCGTCTGCAAATCGGCCACGTAGAGGTTGCCTTGCCGCACAAAAGCCAACTTCTGCCCGTCCGGACTGAACAAAGGCTCCTGCAACAGCGTGTCGACCACCCACGGATCGGAAAAACGGCCTTTGGCGTCGAGGCTCCACAACACGGCCTTGCAGGTGGCCGAATGCCGATAGATGGCGTGTATGTCCGAAAGCAGGAGCACGCGCGAGTAGTCGGCGTTGAACAGAAAGCGTTGGGGTTTCCCTTCCGCAGCAGACTCTATCACGGCTTTCTTCTTGTCCTTTCCCTTGGCCTGCCGCTGCACCTTATAGAGCGTGCCGTCTTCCAACTTATAGTATTCCTTTTCTTCCAACAGATAAGGAATTCCGCTCAAACCCTTCTGTTTGAAAGCGGGTGAAAGAAAAATCGAGTCGACGTCGAAGTTCTCGTTCTTTGCGTTCTGCATAGGATCGGGATTTTGAGGGAAAGCGGTTGCCGAAAGGAAGGAGGCGAGAAGCGTCACCCCTCCGAGAACCGCCCGGATTCCTGCCATTTTCATAACATTCTTCTTTTACAATAGAGCGAAGGTAGTAAAAGTTTTATGGACGCACCGGATTTTTTCTTCCTGCATTTTGTTTTTTTGGGGAAAATGATACCTTTGCACGCGGAAACGATTTCAAAAAAAAACGTTTCCTTGTGTCATGAGTACTGAAAGAAAAGATTCACTTGCCCCTAACCCGCAGATGCTTGAGCAGATCTCGGATCTGTTCCTCAAATACGGATTGCGCAGCACCTCGATGGACGACATCTGCCGGCATCTGAACATTTCCAAAAAAACGCTCTACCAATACTTTGAAAACAAAGAGCAGTTGGTGGAGGCGGTATTCATGATGCGGCATCGGGATTTCGACTTCGAGGCCATCAAGAAGAAAATACATCCCGTATCCGCCATTCAGATTCTTTTCGGAACGGTGGAACACTTTTTACAAGTGCAGCAGGGCCTGTTGCCGGCCAATATGTTCGACCTCAAGAAATATCATCCGGATGTGTTCGACAAGATGGACCGGCACTTTGAAAGCTTTATCCAAAAGTTCTACTCGATGGTGTTCCATAAAGGCCAGGACGAAGGCATCTTCCGCAAGGACATTGATTCGGAGATGCAGATTTGGCTTCTCTGCGAACAGTTCCGCATGCTCCACGACCCCGAAAAGCGGGGTGAACTCAAGTTTCCCATCAAGGATATCATTTATACCGTTACGGAAAACGTAATCCGCAGCGTGGCGACCCCCAAAGGCATCGAAGAACTCGACAAGTTCAAGAGATCCAAGAAAGAAACCGAAAAGAAATTGTAAAACAGCGATATGAAAAGAAGAAAATTTTTAATGGCCTGGGGACTTGCCTGCGCCCTCTCGGGAGCGGGTTTTGCCCAGAACGTCCTGACCGAAGACACTCCGGCGGGCGCCTCGTCCGACAGCACGACGATGGAGGCCGCCATCGTGGTGGCGATTCAGGAAATCGCCGAAGTGGAGTCGCAGCAAGAAGCGAAAGCCAAAAAAGAAAAGCCTCAGAAAGAAAAGACCATTCTCGATGCCGAGCCCACCGCCGAAGCACAAGAACTGAGCCTCGAAGATGCCGTGAGCTTCGCCCTCGAACACAACAAAAGCCTCAAGGCCTCGCGCCTCAACATGGACCTTTATAAAAAGAAGGTGATGGAGGTTGTGTCGAATGGTATTCCGCAAATCAATGGAAATCTTGGATATACATCGTATTTTGGCTATGAACTGAATTTTTCGGACAATTCATCCAGTTCAGCGGCTCCCGATTTTTCTAAGTTGGACCCGAACATTGCCGAGGCTCTATCCGCAGCTCTAGCCCCCCTTATGAGTATGTCTGGCGGCAGAAAGATGAAGGATAATTTAGGTCTTACCCTTTCTGCCCAATGGATGTTCAACGGCCAGTGGGTTGTAGGTATTCAATCGGCCAAGGTTGCGCAGAACCTGATTTCTCAACAGACTGCCTTGGACGAGCTTGATGTAAAGAGCAATATCTACAATTCCTACTACATCGTCTTGGTAACGGAACATTTGGTGAAAATCGTGGAAGCCAATCTCGAGGATATGACTAAAATCCAGAAGCATACCGAAAACCTCTATGCCGCCGGGGCCCTCGAGGAAAGCGATGTGGACCAAATCCGCATCACGGTGGGGCAGCTCAACAACACCCTGCTGTCGATGAAGCGCACCCTGGATGTCAACTACAATCTGCTGCGCATTCAGTTGGGTCTGAAAGCCGGCACTCCCCTCACCCTCACCGACCCGCTGGAGGCGTTTTTGGGCGAGGAAGGCATCACCAAACTCTTCTCGATAGAATTCGATGTCACCGACAACCTCACCTATCAGACCACGCTCACGCAGGAGCAACTGCAGAAGAAGGCGCTCAGCGCGGCCAAATGGGCCTGCGGCCCCACCCTCAGCGCAGGCTACAGCTATCAGTATCAGATTATAGAGGGCGGTTTCATGAATATGCCCCACTCGGCGCAGGTGCAACTGAACGTGCCCATTTTCTCGGGACTTCAGCGCAAGGCCAAAATCGATCAGGAAAAAATCACGCTCCAGCAAGTGCAGCTTAACAAAAGCCTGCTGGAAGACAACCTGATGCTGCAGGAAGCCCAATACAAATACAACCTGCAGAGCGCCTTGGACAACTACGACCTGCAGAAAGAGAACGTAAAGGTGGCCAAGAGCGTCTTGGGACACTATCAGGCCAAATACGAGGCGGGTGCCATATCGAGCCTCGACCTCACCCAAGCCAACACCAACTACCTGACGGCCGAGAACAACTATATGTCGTCCTGTCTGGAACTGTTGCAGGCGCAGACCAATCTGCTCAAACTTTATAACGAATTACAATAACATAAAGCGAAAATTAAAAGACTATGATAAAGAAAGTGATTTTAGGCATGGCGGCGGCGAGTCTGCTGGTTGCCTGCTCCGGCAAGAAGCAAGAAGAAACGATGAAGGGCGAGGAGAAGATTCCCGTCAAGGTGCAGACACTGAAAGCGGTGAAGGTGAATCGGACCTTGGACTACGCGGCCAATCTGGAAGCCGACGAACAGGTGTTCTACGCACCGGCCATGACGGGCCGCATCAAGAAGATTTACGTGGAGGTGGGCGACCGGGTGAAGAAAGGCCAGCTTCTGGCCGAAATGGACCGTACCCAACTCGATCAGGCGCGCGTGCAGTTGGCCAATCTCAAGACCGAATACGACCGTGCCGTGAAGCTTAAGAAAACCAACAGTATCAGCCAACAGGCCTACGATGCTGCCGTAACCCAATATCAGGCCACCAAGGTAAATGTGGACTTTTTGGAAGAAAACACCCGCATGATTGCGCCTTTCGACGGGGTTATCACGGGCAAGTATTTCGAAAACGGTGAAATCTATTCGGGCGGTGCCTTCGGCGGCGCGTCCAAACCCGCCATCGTGGCCTTGGAAAAAATCAATCCGCTCAAAGCCTATGTGAACCTTTCCGAACGCTATTTCCTCGAAGTGAAGGAAGGCAGCGAGGTGGAACTCCACAGCGACCTCTATCCCGGCCGCGTGTTCCCCGGCAAGGTGAGCATCGCCTACCCCACGGTGGATCCCAAATCCCGCACCTTTACCGTAGAAATCAAGGTGCCCAACGCCAAGGAGGAATTGCGTCCGGGTATGTACGCCACCATCAACTTCCTGGTGGACGAACAGACCACCATCCTGGCCCCGGCCTTGGCCGTGCTGAAACTGCAAGGTGCCAACAACCGCTATGTCTTCCTGAACCGCGACGGCAAAGCCAAACGTGTGGATGTGACCATCGGCACCCGCTACGACGACCAACTCGAAATCCTGAGTGATGAGATTCACGAAAACGACGAAATCGTAGTGGTGGGACAAAGCCGTCTGATTGACGGTTCGTTGTTGGAAATTACCGAATAATAACAGGAAAAAACAGACATTTATGAGCATATTCAATACAGCGGTCAACAAACCCATCTCCACGCTGATGATTTTCGTGGCGGTGCTGGTATTGGGTGTGGCCGCCTACCTGAGCCTTCCGGTGGACCAATACCCCAAGATGGATCCGCCCTATATCACGGTGATGGCCACCTACCCCGGTGCCAATGCCGCCGACATCGAGGAGAACGTAACCAAAATCCTCGAAGACCAACTCAACGCCGTGGACGAGTTGAAGGAACTCACCTCCACCTCCTACGAGAACCTTTGCGTGGTGACGTTGGAATTCGAATGGGGCGCCAACCTCGACGAAGCCTCCAACAATGTGCGAGACGCGGTGGACAAGTCCATGCAGAACCTCCCCGACGACATAGACCGCCCCACTATCATGCGCTTCAACTCTTCGTCTATGCCTATCCTTATCTACGCCATCACAGCGGAGGAATCCTATCCCGGCATCGACAAGATTATCGACGACAAGGTCATCAACCGCCTCAACCGTGTGGACGGGGTGGCTTCGGTATTCATGGCCGGTAGCCCCGAACGTGTGGTGTACGTGGATTTGGACCCCAACAAACTCGATGCCTACAACCTTACCTTGGAGCAGATTGCAAGCAAGATACAGGCCGAAAACGTGGACGTGGCCTCGGGTAGCGTCAAGATGGGACAGATGGACTACAGTCTGCGCGTGGAGGGAGAGTTCGACGAAAGCGACCAGATAAAGAACATCGTGCTGGGCACGCAGAACGGCCGCACCATCTATATGCACGACGTGGCCCGCGTACGCGACACCATCAAGGACATCACCCTCGAACAGACCATCAACCGCCGGGACGGCGCCATCTTGCTGATTACCAAGCAGACTGATGCCAACGCCGTGGCGGTGGCCAAGGAAAGCAAGAAACAGCTTGCCCTTGCGCAGAAGGAATTGCCCACCGATATCCAGTTTGAGATTATCAGCGACACTTCCGACTTTATTGTGCAATCCATCAACAACCTGCAGGAAACCATCCTCTACGCCTTGTTGTTCGTGGTGATTGTGGTGTTTGTCTTCCTGGGTCGCTGGCGCGCCACCTTCATTGTGGCCCTCACCATCCCTATCTCGTTGATTGTGGCCTTTATCTATCTGTTCGCCACGGGCGAGTCCCTCAACATGATTTCACTTTCCTCGCTCTCCATTGCCATCGGTATGGTGGTGGACGATGCCATTGTGGTCTTGGAAAACATCACCAAGCATATCGAACGTGGCAGCCGTCCGCGCGAAGCGGCCAAATACGGCACCAACGAGGTATGGCTTTCGGTTATCGTCACCACCCTGGTTACCGTGGCGGTGTTCTTCCCTCTTACGTTGGTAACGGGTATGACGGGTGTGCTTTTCAAGCAACTCGGTTGGATTGTCTGCATCACGGTATGTACCTCCACGGCCACGGCCATTTCGCTCACGCCCATGCTGTGCTCGCAACTGCTCAAGCTCAAACAGAAAAACGAAATCCGCAAACATTCGTTCCAGGCCATCACCTCGCGCTGGCTGGATAAGCTCGATGCCTTCTACGAACGTTTGATCCACTGGGTGCTCCGCCACAAGACCGTGGTGATTTGCTCCATGAGCCTGCTCTTTGTGGGTTCGTTGTTCCTGGCGCGCTTCATCAAGACCGACTTTATGCCGCAGAACGACCAGGACCAGCTTACCGTTTATGTGAAGACGCAGACCGGTCAGCGTGTGGAGGAAACCAAAGTCATCGCCATGGCCATCGACTCGGTAATCCGCGCCAACGTTCCCGAAATCCGTTTGATGTCTGCCTCCTACGGTAGCGAGGAAGAGGCCTCCATGGCTTCGTTGATGAACTCCACGGGTACCAATATCATCAATATGCGTATCCGTACCGTAGACCGGGAAGACCGCGACCGCAGCGTGTTCCAGATTGCCGACCAGATCCGCGGCATCTTGCGCAACTGGCCAGAAGTGCTGGAATTCACCGTTTCCGCCAGCAGCGGCAGCGGCGGTATGGGCAGCAATACGGTGGAATTGGAAGTTATCGGCTACGATTTCACCACCACGTCTATGATTGCGCAGGAGATTGCGCGCCAGGCCTCGTTCATTCCCGCCATCGGCGACGTTAAGGTGAGCCGCGACGACGACAAGGCCGAGCTGCAGATTATGCTCGACCAAGACAAACTTGCCCGTCATGCCCTCACCACGGCGCAGGTGGGCCAATATATGCGTAACCGCGTATACGGCAACCGCTACTGCAAGTTCAAGGAAGACGGCGAAGAATACGACATCATCGTGCGTCTGGAAGAGGAAACCCGCAATTCGATTACCGAAATCGAAAACCTTATCATCACCGACGGCTACGGCCAGAAGGTGCGTCTGAAGGAACTGGGTACCATCCGCGAGTATTTCTCCCCTCCCAATATCGAACGTAAGAGCAAGCAACGCTACCTCAAGGTGAGCATGTCGCCCTCGGCGGGTGTGGCCTTGGGCGAAGTGGCCGAATATGCCCAGCAGATTGTGGACGGCTTGGAAAACGTGCCGCAGAATATTTCCTTCTATATCGGCGGTAGCTACGAAGACCAGCAGGAATCGTTCAGTTCGTTGATCATTCTGTTGATGCTGTCCTTGATGTTGGTGTATATCGTTATGGCGGCGCAGTTCGAAAGCTTCAAGATGCCCTTCATCATCATGATGGCCATTCCCTTCGCCTTTACGGGTGTGGTGCTGGCGTTGCTGCTCACCAATACGCCTTTGAGCGTGGTGGCCGCCTTGGGTGCGGTGCTTCTGGTGGGTATCGTCACCAAGAACGGTATCGTGCTCATCGACTTCATCAACCTCTTGCGCGAAAGAGGCCTGCCCTTGTACGAGGCCATCGAAAAAGCCTGCCGTTCGCGTCTGCGTCCCGTATTGATGACCTCGCTCACCACTATTTTGGGTATGGTGCCCATGGCGGTAAGCGGCGGCAAGGGTTCGGAAACGTGGCAGCCCATGGGTATAGCCGTTATCGGCGGTATGGTATTCTCCACCTTGATTACGTTGATTATCGTGCCGGCCATCTATGCGGCCACCAATAAGAGCGGAAACCGCGACAAGAACAAGAAAGCCAATAAATTGCACCGCTTTATGGAGGGTGTGGAAACAGAGGCTCTGCCCGAAATGGTACAAGCCTAAAATACAAAAAGTTATGCAGAAAGCAGTTTTTATCGTCTATAACCAGGCCCTTACTGAAAGAGTGGATTTCATGCTCAAATCGCTCAAGATTAAAGGCTTTACTCAATTTCCGACCGTAAACGGGGCTGGCAGCCATACCGGCGAGCCCCGTATGGGGTCGCATACCTGGCCGGAAATGAACTCGGCCACCCTCACCGTTGTGAACGAAGAGATGGTGCCGTTCCTGCTCAAGTATATCAAGAAACTCGACGAAGTGAATCTCGAGAAC